>SKHK01000004.1 GCA_007117005.1 Paracoccaceae bacterium | reverse complement strand
TCGATCGTGCTGATCATCCTGGCCGACCAGCTGTCCTCGGCGACGGACCTGGCCGGCCAGTTGCGCCTGGCCGAATTCCGCGAGGCGACGGGTCAGTTCGCCATGCCATCCGAACTGGCGGTGGTGCCGACCTCGGCGGGCGACATGTTCATGGGGGCGCTGTTTCCCGGTCTGGTGCTGGTGGGCATGTATGTGCTCTTCATTCTTGCCTATGCGCTGATCCGCCCGCAATTCGCGCCTTCCGTGCCCATCGAGGGCCCGCGCGACGCTGCTTTCTGGCGCGAGGTGTTCTTTGCCACCGTGCCGCCCCTGGTGCTGATCTTTCTGGTGCTGGGCTCGATCATCATGGGTGTGGCCACTGTCACGCAGGCCGGCGCGGTGGGCGCGGCCGGCGCCACGGTGATGGCCGGCTACAAGCTGCACGAGGGCGCGCGCCGTTTCTGGCCGGCGATCCTGGCCATCGTGTCGTTGCTGGCGATCTGGCAGCTTTATGCGAATTTCAACCTCAACATCCGCCAGCTTGACCGTTCCGGCGACCATCTGGCGGTCTATGCCGCCTTCGGCTTCGTGGCACTGCTGCTCTTTGCGCTGGGCTGGAGCGCGGCGCGCACCATCCGCATCGACAAGACGCTGCACATGGTGATGCTGGAAACCGCCAAGACCTCGGCGTTGGTCTTCATAATCCTGCTGGGTGCGGCGATGCTGATCTCGGCCTTCCGCGCCTTTGGCGGCGAGCATCTGGTGAAGGATTATCTGCAGGGCCTGCCGGGCGGGTTCTGGGGGCAGTTCATCATCGTCATGATCGTGATCTTCCTGCTGGGCTTTTTCCTGGATTTCATCGAGATCGCCATCGTGGTGGTGCCCATCGTCGCCCCGATCCTGCTGATGAACCCGGAAGCCAATATCAGCGCAGTCTGGCTGGGGGTGATGATCGGCATCAACATCCAGACATCCTTCCTGACACCACCTTTCGGCTTTGCGCTCTTCTACCTGCGGGGGGTGGCAGACCGAACGGTGAAGACGCTGAACATGTACAAGGGCGTCGTGCCCTTCATCCTGATGCAGCTTGGCGCCTTGGTCATCGTGGGTTACTACCCGCCGCTGGTGAACTATCTGCCGTCCCGGGTGTCGCTGTTGTCCGACAACGCGCCACCACCCAGAAACCCCCGGCTGCAATACTGCGTCGAAGAGGTGCTGGCCGAAACCATCCCGGCGCAGGAAAGAACCGTGCGCGGCATGGTGGCCGACCTGCGTGCCCTTGATACCGGCTTCCTGCCGGCAGAGCGCGCGCAGGCACTTGAACAGGCGCTGGACGGCTATGAGGAAAGCTTCACGCTGCTGGGCGTGTTCCAGCAAAGCCAGCGGGATATCGCCGCGGCCACACCGGATTACCGCCCGCTGCACCGTCAGGTGCGCGACATCCGGCGCGAGCGTGAAAGGCTGGAACGTCTGATCGATGCGCAGGAGCGTCTGCGCCGCAACTTCCGTGGCGAGGACCAGGATGCGGTGGACAGCCGCGCCCGGATCGATGCGCGTATCGCCGAACTGCAGGCCCAGATCGAGGCTGTCCAGGCCGATATTCCTGACGCCTGGACCGAGGCGCAGCGCGAATTCCAGGCGCTGAACACCGCCGAACAGGACACGCGGCGGGCTTTCCGCACGGCTGCAGAGCAGTCCTATGTGGTGCTGCGCGACATGGTGGCCGAAATCGACGCCGCCGAGGGTTTTGCCGCCTTGCAGCCCCGCATCGAGGCGCTGATCGCCCAGGTTGGCGATACCGACCCGCGCGAACTGGCCGATGCCGTGCAGGAGGTCGAGCGTGAGGCCGCTACCTTGCCCGGCGGCTCTGTCCTGGCAGGTGGCTTGCGGGCCCTGCGTGAAGGGCTGTCCGGCCGGCGTGCCTCGCCCGCGCGGGCAGAGGAAGCCGCCGAGGAACTGGCCGTTCTCGCCCCGCAAGAGGCCGCCTGGCGGATCGCCGGGCAGGAGGCGCTGCGGGACGCGGTAGCGTCGCTGGAGGCCGAGACCCGCAACACGCTGGGCCTGCGCGAACAGCCCCGGCTGGAGCGGGGCCCGGCGCTGCAGGTCGCCAGCTGCCTGGCCCATCACCGCGACGTGTCGCTCAGCTTCTGACGCGCGCCCGTGCCTTTCGCCCGGCGGCACCGCAAACCGGTTGCCGCCGGGCATGCCCGCCCCTATCCTGTTGGGTGAACTGACAGGAGGAATGACCCATGGCGCGCAGACATGATGCCTATAACGAGGATGTCGCGGGGCGGGCGAATGTCGAGGATACGCCAGAACTTGTCGCCTATTACAAGGATCTGGAGCGGTTCGAGGCCGGCGCGCTGTGGACCGTCGCCAACAAGATCGAACCCTGGGAGCCGCAATCTTCCTCTGTCCCGGTGCTGTGGCGCTACAAGGATCTGCGCGAGCATGTCCTGCGCTCGGTCGATCTGGTGACACCGGAAAAGGCTGGGCGGCGGGTGATCTATCTCAACAATCCCGGTCGGCAGGATGTGGCGGCGGCAGTGGGCTGGATCTATGCCGGCCTGCAGGTCATGCACCCCGGCGAACGCGCCAGCGCGCACCGCCATTCGGCCAGCGCGATCCGCTTCATCATGGAGGGGACGGGCGCCTACACCATCGTCGATGGCCACAAGATGACGCTGGGCCGCAACGATTTCGTGCTGACCCCCAACGGCACCTGGCACGAACATGCGGTGGCCGAGGACGGGTCGCCCTGCATCTGGCAGGACGGGCTGGACATCCCGCTGGTCAACGCGCTGGAAGCAAATTTCTACGAGGTTCACCCCGATCTGCAGCAGGCCGTGGCGTTCGAGGTCAACGACATGACCAGGACCTGGGGCAACCCCGGCCTCACGCCCGCGGGCGAGACCTGGACAAAGGGCTACTCGCCGCTGTTCAAATACGAATGGGAGCCGACCTACGAAGCGCTGACCAAGCGCGCGTCCTGCACCGACGGATCGCCCTTTGACGGGGTGATGATGGAATACGTCAACCCGGCCACCAACGGGCCGGTAATGCAGACCATGGGCGCCAGCATGCAGATGCTGCGGCCGGGCGAAAAGACGCGCGCCCACCGCCATACCGGCAGCTATCTATACCATGTCGCCAAGGGCAGCGGCCATTCCATCATCAACGGCAAGCGGTTCGACTGGACCGAGCGCGACATCTTCTGCGTGCCCTCCTGGGCCTGGCACGAACACGCCAATGCGTCCGCAACCGATGATGCCTGCCTTTTCTGCCTGAACGACCTGCCGGTGATGCGCGCGCTGGGGCTTTACCGCGAACAGGCTTTCGGCGAGAACGGCGGCCATCAACCGCAGGGCTGACGGCCCGGCGCAGATGTTCGCAAGGAAGGAAGCTGCATGAAACTGGTGACCTATCGCGCCGGCGTCGAGGGCGCCGCCCGTCTTGGGGTGATCGCCGATGATCTGGTGGTGGACGTGGCCGCGCTGGGCGAAAGCTTTGGCGAGGAATTCCCGGCCACGATGCTGGACCTGATCGACGCCGGCCGCCCGGGCCTCGACGCACTGAGCACGGCGCTGGGTGAATGCGACGGTGATTTCCCGGTCGGTGTGGCAACGGCGCTGGCCAATGTCGCCCTGCTGGCGCCGATCCCGCGGCCGCGCAAGAATATCTTCGGCATTGGCCTGAATTATCTTGATCACGTCACCGAAAGCTCGAAGGCGCTGGATACCGCGCCTGACCTTCCGCGCGAGCCGGTGGTGTTTTCAAAGCCCCCCACCACCGTGATCGGACCGGACCAGCCCATCCGCCATGACGGCGACATGACGCAGCAACTGGACTGGGAGGTCGAACTGGCGGTTATCATCGGCACGCGCGCCACGGGGGTTTCGCGCGCGGATGCGTTGGCCCATGTCTTCGGCTATTCGGTGATGATCGATGTCTCGGCGCGCGACAACCGGCGCGCGGGGCAGTGGATCTTTTCAAAGGGCATGGACAGCTACGCCCCCTTCGGCCCCTGCATCGTTACCGCCGACGAGATTCCGGACCCGCAGGTTCTGGACCTGTGGTTAAGCGTCAACGGGGTTGAAAAGCAGCGCTCGAATACATCGAAGATGCTGTTCAAGGTCGATGAACTGATCGCCGACCTGTCCCACGGGATCACGCTGGAACCAGGCGACATCATCGCTTCCGGCACGCCCGAAGGGGTGGGTGCGGGGCGCGATCCGCAGGAATGGATGTGGCCGGGCGATGTGGTCCTTGCCGGCGTGCAGGGCATCGGCACATTGCGCCACCCCGTCATCGACGCGCGCCGGGGGCACGGGCAGGGGGTGATTGCCTGATCTGCCAGCCGAGACGTCAGAACCAGGGGGCGATGCCGGGTTGCGGGCTGCGCGCCAGGGCACGCCCTCTGTGCGGCTCTGCGGCTGGACCAGGCGGCTGACGGGACCACTTTCACCTTGCAGCCATCAGAAAAGGGACCGTGATGCGCTTTGACCTGGACCCGGCAACCCCGCAGATCAGTTACAAGCTTCTGGCGTCCACCGTGACGCCGCGCCCCATCGCCTGGATTACCACCCAATCGCCCGCCGGCGTGGTCAATGCCGCGCCCTACAGCTTTTTCAACGCGATGGGGCACACGCCGCCGACCGTGGCGGTGGGCCTGCTGGCCGACCCGGAACGGGGCTTCAAGGACACCGCGCGGAACATCCTCGACACCGGGGAATTCGTCGTCAATCTGGTACCCGAGGCGCTTGCCGAGGCGATGAATGTCACTTGTACCGACGCGCCTGCCGACGTCAGCGAGATGACGCTTGCGGGGCTGCAGGCAACCGCGTCCGATCATGTCAGGCCGCCGCGTATCGCCGGCGTCCCGGTCGCGTTCGAATGTGTCAACCTGTCCAGCCTGGTGGTCGGGCCGCAGCAGACCATCGTCATCGGCCGGGTGCTGGCGGTCCATGTCGCCGATGCCTATGTGCTGGACGCCGAGCGCGCGCATGTCGACACCCCGGCCATGGGGCTGGTGGGGCGGATGCACGGGGCGGGCTGGTATACCCGGACGCAGGATCTGTTCCAGATGGACCGGCCGGCCTATGCCGACATGGTGAAGGGTGGCGGTGACTAAGGCCCGCCCGCCCGGCCTTGACCGTCCGCCGTGCTTTGCATACCTCTGCCCCGTTGCACAGATGCGCCGGACAGGCCGGCCCAACCCAAGCAGGAGAAGCCCATGCCGACCATAGCCGTGACCGACGCCACATTCGATGCCGAAGTCCGCAACAGTGACGTTCCGGTCGTCGTTGATTTCTGGGCGGAATGGTGCGGGCCGTGCAAGCAGATCGGCCCCGCCCTGGAAGAACTTTCGACCGAATATGCCGGTCGGGTGAAGATCGCCAAGGTCAACGTCGACGAAAACCCCGAGGTCACGGCAGCCATGGGTATTCGCGGTATTCCTGCGCTGTTCCTTGTCCGCGACGGGCAGATCGTGTCGAACAAGGTAGGCGCCGCGCCGAAAGCCGCGCTGGCTAGCTGGATCGACGACGCGCTGTGACACCATGAAAGGGCGGCGCATCGCGCCGTTTTTTCCGGTTGTCGGGCTTGTCCCGGCCGATGATTTTCAAGGCTCCCAGGCTCCCAGGCTCCCAGGCTCCCAGGCTCCCAGGCTCCCAGGCTCTCAGGCTCCCAGGCTCTCAGGCTCCCGCCAAGTCAGGGCACACCATGTCACGGCCCTGATTCGTGCAAGACCACGCCATTCCCCAAGCCGTCGCCCTGCCGGTTCCATCCGTGTTGTCCGTGCAAACACATCCTGTGGCGGGTCGCGCTTTTCCACATTCGCGCGCCCTGCTCGCCCCCTGTCTACTTATGTCGATGAGCTTTGGGCAGGGTACCACTTCCGCGCGGCTTGCCTGACTTATGCTGACCCTGGCCCTTGTGCGCAAAAAGAGCCTGCGCGGCACTGAAGGCCACCATTTCCGAGTTTTGTCGTTTCAGGTAAACGGCAACGCGATGAATGGCGACAGGTCAGGCGCTTGATCGCGCGGTACCCCCGGGATGCCCCCGTCCGCTGCTGCGGCGAAGGACCTTGGGTGCAGTGCCGGCACGCGGTCTGGGTTCTTTCGGCGCGGGTGAGGCCATCGTTTCCGTCGGCTGCAGGGGTAGTGGCGCGGATTCTCTGCAGGCTTTGTCACCGACGCCAAGCGGTTCGGGCCGGGCGGCGACGTCAACGCCGGTTGTCTGCTCCGGCCCTGCCGCTGGCATTCGCCCGAAGCGCAGTTCGGGCGGGGCGCCTCCGATTGACGAGGCAGAGGCCGGGCGCGCGGAACGTTGCCCCGGCAACCCGGCCGGACCGTTGCCGGACGGAACGGTGAGCGCCGCCGGATCAGGTTCGGCCACGCCTTTGGTCATGTCGTTCGGGCCGGGGGCTGTGGTGCTCACGCGACCATGCCGCGGCGACCCTTTATCCGGCATCAAAGCCTTGTCGCCGTCGCCGGTGTTCCGGGTTTTGGCGGTGCGTGTGTCGTGCTGATCGAAGGTGATCATCAGGCTGCCGGCACCGGCCCTGCAGGCTGAAACGCTCAGAATTTCGCCATCGTCCAGTTGCATCCGCCCGTGGATCCGTTCCTTGGGCTGTCCATTTTGGCCAAGCAGCGCAATCTGGTCCCAAAGTGCCGGGTCGTGGCTGACATCGCGCCAGTTGCCGATCGCCTCGGCCAGCGAGACACCGGCGAGAGCATCCTCGCCCTCGAAAGCCCAGAGCCGGCCGAAGGCTGCATTGGTCTGGACCAGACTGCCGTCGGCGGAGAACAGGGCGACTGCGGTCGGCATGGCGTCGAGCGCCATCTGGCATGTTTCCAACTCGGCGCGAATGTTGCGGGACATGTGGATTTCCGAGGTGATGTCCTCGATCAGGAAGGCAAGGGCGCCGTCCGGATGGGGGCTGGCCGAGACCCGATAGGTCTGGCCGCTGGGCAGGGACCATGTTTCCTCGAACTGGTTGGTCTCGAAGCCTTTCTCGATATCCAGAAGCCGGCGCGACCAGCCGGCATAGTCGCGTGGTTCGGGCAGGATGCGTTTGTCGCGGAGGCGATTGAGGAACCCTGCAAGGGCCGGTTGCGAGGCCAGGAATTCGGGCTCCAGCCCGGTCAGATCGATCAGGGCAGGGTTGAACAGCTGCAGCCGCCGCGTGCGGTCGAACACGCCCAGGCCAATGGGCAGCGTCGCGAAGGTCTTGCTGAGCGTCTGCACGAATTCATGCTTGGCTTTCTCTGCCTGCTGGGCGCCATCGGCGGAAACCGCAAAGGCAAGCTGACCGGTCCCGTCGGCATGTCGAAAGACGTCGAACCAGCGCAGGTTGCGCCTGGCCGACCCTGCGCCGCCCGCTGGCGCCGGGTTGACGACCTCGCGCCCGGGAAGGGTCAGGCGCTGACTGCTGCCCGCCGCTGCGCCGGGAAAGAGCGCCGGCAGGGGCCATCCCACCGGCCCGTCTGTCCGCGCGTCCGCCGGCGCGCCGGCACCCAGGCCAGTACCAAGGCTGGTGCAATGGCGCAGATAGGCGTCATTGGCCCAGATCACCTGACCGGCCGCATCCTCTCGCCAGGCCAGCACCGGCACCTTGGCGCAGACCCGGCGCAGGATGCCTGTCTCTTCATTCATGGCGCGCAGGCTGAGCCGGTCCAGCAGAACGCCGCCGGCCTCTTCCTCGGTGTCGATGATCGTCAGCCGGACGGTGCCAGACAGCCATTCCGCCAGCAATTCGAGCCCGGATGCATCTTCTGCGCGCAGGTGCAGCCTGCCCGTGTCAGGCAGCGCAGACAGTTGCTGGTCGATATCGGGGAAGGCCGACTTCAGGTGCTGCAACAGGCTTTGCCAGCGGCTTTGGCGTTGCGCGGCAGGGCGCAGGGTCGCCAGCAGGGCCTCGCCACGCTCGTTCGCATCCACGAAGGCGCCATCCTCGAACAGCAGCACGGCATCCAGGCGGTTGACCCCCAGCCTGTTGCTCATCTGCGCACTGTCACGGCGTCGTTCCAGTGCGGTGACGATCATCATCACGCCCGCGACGGTCAACGCCGTCGCGGTGACCATGACGAGGCCAAGGAATAATGGCTGAGCAATCATGGGACGGAAAGCACCCTCTGCAAGACCCTTCCGTCATCTGACAGCTTATTGGTTAAATCATTGTTAAGGCTGATCCCGGGCCCCGTCTGCGGTGCGGGCGGATACCTTGCTCTGGTCCATGGGCCGGTTGTCGCCCAGTGGCTGGCGTGCCGGTGCCTCTATCGTGGTGCGGGGCCAGACGACATCCACGGCCGCGCCGCCGCCCGGTCCGTTGGTAAAGGTCACGGCCGCACCGCTGCGTTCCAGCAAGGTCTTGGCGATGAAAAGGCCCAGACCCATGCCCTGATAGCCCGTTCGCACGCGAGCGCGCGCCGGGTCCCGCCGGTCGCGCAGAAAGGGTTCGCCGATACGGGCCAGCAGATGCGCGGGAAAGCCCGGCCCGTCATCGCTGATACGCAGGGCGATGCTGTCGCTGTCCCAGCGCCCGTTGATCACGACCTCGGCAACTGCGAAATCCACGGCGTTCTGGATCAGGTTGCGCAGGCCATGAATGATGCCGGCTTGACGCCACACCTCTGGCATCGGCGCGTCGCCGTCCGGCCCGGCAATGGCGGACAGGTCAAGGCGCACGGTCTTTCCGCGGGTGTCATGCGGGGCCGCGGCCTCTTGCAGGATTGCGGCCAGCGGGGCCTGGCGCATATGCAGATCGTCCTTGCCCGCCCGACCCATCGAGCGCAGGATCACATGACAGCGCTCCACCTGTTCGCGGATCAGTTGCGCGTCTTCCAGCGCGTCGGCCCGGTCTGACAGCGTGTCGATCAGCTCTGCGCTGGCAAGCTTTATGGTGGCCAGCGGCGTGCCCAGTTCATGCGCGGCCGCGGCGACCACGCCGCTGAGTTCGGTGAATTTCTGCTCTCGCGTCAGGGCCATCTGGGTGGCCTGTAGCGCCTCTGCCATGGCCTGCTTTTCCTCTGCCACGCTGCGCAGATAAAGGCCGATGAAAACCACGCCGATGACCAGCGCCAGCCAGAAACCGAACAGAAAAAGCGGTGGCAACAAAAGCGGCGCGCCGGACGGGCTGATGATCGGCTCACGCACGAACGCCAGAAGGCTGGCGAGCGCGATCACCAAGGCCCCGAGGGTCAACGTGCTGCGCCGCCTCAGCACCGTCGAGGCGATGGTGAAGGGTGCCAGCAGCAAAAGCGCGAAAGGGTTGTTCAGGCCGCCGGTCAGATACAGCAGCAGCGAAAGCTGCACGGTATCGAAGGTCAGCAGCAGCAGGGCCTCGTGCTCTGCCAGCCTGCGGGTGCGCGGAAAGGTCAGCCAGCCCGTCAGGTTGGATATCACGGCCCCCAACACCACCAGCAGCGCCAGCCACAGGTTGAACTGCAACTCCAGTACGCTGCCTGCAACGATGATCGCGCCCAACTGACCGGAAACGGCCAGCCAGCGCAGGCGGGCCAGCGTGTCCAGCCGGATCCATCCGGCTTGCGGGTCGCCCAGAGAGGCGGCAGCAGGGTCGTTCATGGGGTGGTCAGATGTCGCGGTCACGAAGATGCGCCTTGTTGGCAGGATGGTTATTGGGCATCAGGATGCCTGTGAATGATGGTCGATGATAGTATCGGGGGCGCTGATGTCTAAAGTCTACTGGACCAGCCTGGGTCTGGTCACGGCCGGAGCGCTGGTGGTTCTGGGTATTTTGGGGTTTCAGGGATGGAATGCCCTGATGGGCGGGGGCGATGACCGATTTGCCCAGTGCCGCGGCTCTGCCATCGCCGGGGGGGCGGGGCAGGTCGGCGGGCCCTTTGAACTGGTGGATCATTCCGGCCGCACCGTTACGGATACGGACGTGATCGACCTGCCGACGATCCTGTACTTCGGCTATACCTTCTGCCCGGATGTCTGCCCCCTGGATGTCGCGCGCAACGCCGAGGCGGTGGAACTGCTGGAGGAAGAAGGCCTGATCGCCCGGCCCGCCTTCATCAGCGTCGACCCGCAGCGCGATACGCCCGAGGTGCTGGCCGAATTCTCTGCCATCTTTCATGACCGGATGATCGGCCTGACCGGCAGCGATGAACAGGTCCGCGCCGCGTCGCGCGCCTATCGGACCTTCTTTCAGGTGCAACCGTCGGACGATGATTTCTACCTGGTCGATCATTCCACCCACAGCTATCTGGTGCTGCCGGATCACGGTTTCGTCGAATTCTTCCCGCGCAGCCTGAACGCGCGGCAGATCGCCGACAGGGCAGCCTGCTTCATCAGGCGCATGTAAAGGCCGGCAATGCGCCATCCGTGCCGTTTGACCTGGCCATGCGGGGAGCCTAAATGAAACCCCAATGGTTGAAGGGGTAAACAGATGCCGGACCAGCCTGAGATCGATCTGGGCGAAGACCGCTCGCTTCTGCTGATCGATGACGACGAGGTGTTTCTGAAACGGCTTGCCCGGGCGATGGAGCGCCGTGGCTTCGAACCTGCGACGGCGTCCAGCGTGGCGATGGGCAAGGCCATGGCGCTGACCCGCCCCCCGGCCTATGCGGTGGTCGATCTGCGCCTTGACGACGGCAACGGGCTGGATGTGGTCGAGGTTCTGCGCGAAAGGCGGCCCGATGCCCGGATCGTGGTGCTGACCGGCTATGGCGCCATCGCCAGTGCCGTGGCCGCGGTAAAGATCGGCGCCACGGATTACCTGTCGAAACCGGCCGACGCGCAGGAAGTCATCAATGCCCTGCTGTCGCGCGAGAACGCGCCCCTGCCCGAGCCGCCGGAAAACCCGATGTCGGCCGACCGGGTGCGCTGGGAGCATATCCAGCGCGTCTACGAGCAATGCGAGCGGAACGTCTCGGAAACCGCGCGGCGGCTCAGCATGCATCGGCGCACCTTGCAGCGGATCCTGGCCAAGCGCAGCCCGCGTTAGGGCGGGCCTCTACCGGCCCGGCCGTCGCTGCCCGTCCAACGCAGTTTCCAGCGCGTTGTAACGGTCTACGAAGCGTTCCCTTACCGTGATCGGCGGCGCCGGGTCGATGATGACATTTGTCGCCAGCCCGGCCGGGGGGGGGGTGAACAGGCGGTTGGCCTCTGCGTCCGAAAAGCCGGCGATCTGGGTCGCCTCCAGCCAGGCGGAGATACGATCCGCGCGCTTGATCAGGGTCTTTACCCGTGCGGGCAATTGTGCGGGCAGGCCGAAACGCAGGTGGATGGCGGCGCTCAGGCGGCCGTCCAGCGCCCCGTAGCCCGGGCCGATCGCCGTCTTGACCGGCGAAATCATGTCGCCGATCACATATTCGGGCGCATCATGCAGCAGCGCCGCCAGACGCCAGCGCGGTTCGATCCCCGGGGCCAGGCGGGCGACAAGGGTTTCGACAAGCAGCGAATGCTCGGCCACCGAATAGGGCCAGTCACCAAGGGTCTGGCCGTTCCAGCGCGCCACGAATGCCAGCCCGTGGGCGATGTCCTGCAATTCGATATCCATCGGCGTCGGGTCCAGAAGGTCCAGCCGGCGACCCGACAGCATGCGTTGCCAGGCTCTTGGTTGCTTCATGCGTGGTCCCTCGCCGTTCCATGTCTATGCGGGCATCCTTGCAGGGTTGTGCCCGGACGGGCCGCTGCCGCCCTTGCCGCCGGCCGACCGTTCCCTGTCAGCGTGGCCTGTCGCATACGGTGTGCATGGGCCTTCGGGGCATATGCGAGGCCTTAGCGCGGTTGCCCGGGTCCGTAAAGCGGCGCCGATGGCAACGCATCTTATGTCACACGACGGCAAGCGTGCTGGCCTGTCTGGCCTCGCCGCTCCCGCGCCTTGCAGGTGGATGCATGGCCTTCGGCGGCCGATGCGTACCGTGTGGCAAGGGGGCTATCGTGACCGTTGGCAGGCGAGGGCGCGGGGCGGGTTGCGCCTCGGAAGGGGGCCATGCCGGCGATACCTCGTCAAGGCGTGCAGGACACCCGTCTATATCGGGCCGCATTCAGGCGATCCGCCATATCGCTTGTTTTTGCTTTTCGAAAAGCCGGGAACCGGGATGCATTTCCGGGCGAAATGCTTCAACATGTTTCAAGGCGTAGGGAAACGCGGCGCGGGCGCAAATTGTCTGACCCGGCATGGATCGCGCCCTTTCGCATGGGAAAGACCCGCTGCGACCTGGTCACTTTGCCCGCCTTTGCCTGCCTTGACTTTCCGCGTTGCTCGACCGCGGCTCTCTGCCCGTCTGCCCGTCTGCCCGTCTGCCCGTCTGCCCGTC
>SKHK01000046.1 GCA_007117005.1 Paracoccaceae bacterium | reverse complement strand
TGCCCTGCGCCGCTTGAAGGGCGGCATCACGCAGCTGTGACTTGTCGTTGCGGCAAGTCGGACGAGGTTGATGAGACGCTCAACATGGAGTTCGCCCGATGATCCGTCTTGCCTTTTCCGCTGCGACCCTGTCCCTGCTGCTTGCCGGCCCGGTGCTGGCGGTTGGCGGTGGTTCAAGCGCGCCGCCGACGCCCACCCCCACCAGCGATTGCCCCTCTGGCCAGGTGTGGAACGAAGACAGCGGCGCATGCGTGCCCATCCAGTCCGGTGCGCTGGACGATAACGCGCTATATGAGGCCGTGCGGGAGCTGGCCTATATCGGCCGGCTGGATGACGCAGCCCTGGCGCTGACCGCCATGTCGGATCAGCAGGATGACCGGGTGCTGAACTATCGCGGATTCATCGCCCGCCAGCAGGGCGATTTCGCCGCCGCGCGGCGCTATTACGACGCCGCCATCGCCGCCAACCCGGATAATCTGCTGGCTCGGTCCTATCTGGGCATGGGGCTGGTAGAGCGGCGCTATACGGCCGCTGCGCGTGAACAGTTGCAGGAAATCCTGGATCGCGGCGGCGAGGGCACCTGGCCGCATCTGGCCCTGGCCGAGGCCATCGAGAGCGGGCAGACCAGCCGCTACTGACCGCATCCCCGGCATGTTTTCCCTCGGGCGGCGTTTTCCACAGCGAAACGCCGCCCGTTTCCTTTTCGTTCACATTTTCCGGTTGGAGAAAGCCACGCTGGCCGCTATCTGTCACGGGCAAGCCTTGGGGGCATCAGCATGGCCGAACAGAAGCACATCGTCGTTCGCGGCGCGCGAGAGCACAATCTGAAGGGGGTCGATGTCGATATCCCGCGCGACCAGCTGGTGGTGATTACCGGCCTTTCCGGTTCCGGCAAATCGTCGCTGGCCTTTGACACGATCTATGCCGAAGGGCAGCGGCGCTATGTCGAATCGCTGTCGGCCTATGCCCGGCAGTTTCTGGACATGATGCAGAAGCCGGATGTCGATCTGATCACCGGCCTGTCGCCCGCGATCAGCATCGAACAGAAGACCACCAGCAAGAATCCGCGCTCGACCGTCGGCACGGTGACCGAGATCCACGACTACCTGCGACTGCTTTTCGCCCGCGCCGGCACGCCCTATTCGCCCGCCACCGGCCAGCCGATCGAGGCGCAGCAGGTGCAGGACATGGTGGACCGCGTGCTTTCCCTGCCCGAGGGCACGCGCGCCTATCTGCTGGCGCCGGTGGTGCGCGACCGCAAGGGCGAATACCGCAAGGAGTTTCTGGAATGGCGCAAGGCCGGGTTTCAGCGGGTAAAGGTCGATGGCACGTTCCACGACCTGGACGAGCCGCCTGCGCTGGACAAGAAGTTCCGCCATGACATTGATATCGTTGTGGATCGGATCGTCGTGCGGCCGGGGACGGAAACCCGGCTGGCGGACAGCTTCCGCACCGCGCTGGACCTGGCGCAGGGGATCGCGGTGCTGGAGATGGCCGACGCGGCCGAGGGGGAGGCGCCGGAGCGGATCACCTTTTCCGAGAATTTCGCCTGTCCGGTCAGCGGCTTCACCATACCGGAGATCGAGCCGCGGCTGTTTTCCTTCAACGCGCCTTTTGGCGCCTGCCCGGATTGCGACGGGCTGGGGATGGAGCTGTTCTTTGACGAGCGGCTGGTGGTGCCGGATGCGATTCTGCGGCTGGCCGACGGGGCCATCGCGCCCTGGCGCAAGGGCAAGTCGCCCTATTTCCTGCAGACCATCGAGGCGCTGGCGCGGCATTACGAATTCGATGCCAAGGCGCCCTGGCGCGACCTGCCGGCGCATGTGAAGCAGGTGCTGCTGCATGGCTCTGGCGGCGAGGAGATTCCGTTTCGCTATGACGAGGGCGGGCGGGTCTACAACGTCACCCGCGCCTTCGAGGGGGTGATCCCGAATATGGAACGGCGCTACCGCGAGACCGACAGCGCCTGGGTGCGCGAGGAGTTCGAGCGCTATCAGAACAACCGGCCGTGCAGCACCTGCGGCGGGGCGCGGCTGAAGCCCGAGGCGCTGGCGGTAAAGATCGGCAACGCGCAGGACGGGCTATTGCACATCAGCCAGGTCAGCGAGATGTCGATCCGCGACGCGCTGGCCTGGATCGAGGCGGTGCCGGGGTATCTGAGCAAGCAGAAAGCCCAGATCGCCGCGGCGATTGTGAAGGAAATCCGCGAAAGGCTTGGATTCCTTGTTAATGTCGGGCTTGACTACCTGACGCTCAGCCGCGCGGCCGGCACGCTTTCGGGCGGCGAGAGCCAGCGGATCCGGCTGGCCAGCCAGATCGGCAGCGGGCTGACCGGGGTGCTTTATGTGCTGGATGAACCCAGTATCGGCCTGCATCAGCGCGACAATGACCGGCTGCTGACCACGCTGCGCAACCTGCGCGACCAGGGCAATACGGTGATCGTGGTCGAACATGACGAGGACGCGATCCGCACCGCCGACTGGGTGCTGGATATCGGCCCCGGCGCGGGCGTGCATGGCGGCACGGTGGTGGCAAAGGGCACACCGGCCGAGATTGCCGCCGAACCGGCCAGCCTGACGGGGCAGTATCTGTCCGGCACCCGTTCGATCCCGGTGCAGGCCACGCGGCGGCCGGGCAATGGCAAGGCGGTGAGCGTGGTCAAGGCCACGGGCAACAACCTGGACGAGGTCACGGTCGATTTTCCGCTGGGAAAATTCGTTTGCGTGACCGGGGTTTCGGGCGGCGGCAAATCGACTCTGACCATCGAGACGCTGTTCAAGACGGCCTCGATGCGGCTGAACGGTGCGCGCCAGACGCCCGCGCCCTGCGAAATGATCAAGGGTTTGCAGCATCTGGACAAGGTGATCGATATCGACCAGCGCCCGATCGGCCGCACGCCGCGGTCGAACCCGGCGACCTATACGGGCGCGTTCGGGCCGATCCGCGATTGGTTCGCCGGGCTGCCGGAAGCCAAGGCGCGCGGCTACAAGCCCGGGCGGTTCAGCTTCAACGTCAAGGGGGGGCGCTGCGAGGCCTGTCAGGGCGACGGGGTGCTGAAGATCGAGATGAATTTCCTGCCCGATGTCTATGTCACCTGCGAGACCTGCAAGGGCCAGCGCTACAACCGCGAGACGCTGGAAATTCTGTTCAAAGGCAAGAGCATATCGGACGTTCTTGAGATGACGGTTGAAGAGGCACAGGGCTTTTTCGCCGCCGTGCCGTCGATCCGCGAGAAGATGGATGCGCTGATGCGGGTGGGCCTGGGCTATATCAAGGTGGGCCAGCAGGCGACGACGCTTTCGGGCGGCGAGGCGCAGCGGGTCAAGCTGTCGAAAGAGCTGTCGCGACGGTCCAC
>SKHK01000259.1 GCA_007117005.1 Paracoccaceae bacterium | reverse complement strand
CGATGAAGCCCGCGCGCTTGCGTTCTGTCAGGTGGGGTTCGGCGGTCCACATCAGGAAGGCCGCAACGTCCAGCGCCTGCTGTTCCATCGTGGCGGGAGTGCCGTCAAAATACTCGACGCCATCTTCCCACAGAACCGGGGCCATCGACACCCAGCCATCATAGGCGGTGTTGAAATAGAACATTGACCCGGCCTGGAATTCCTCCCGCCCGTCATAGCCCAGCAGGAACGACGCAATGTATTCCGGCCCGCCCATGCCGCGGATAAGCTGGTTGATCCCCAGCCCGTAAGGCCCCTCGAACCCGATCCGTGCCTTGGCCATCAGGCTCAGGTCCGGTGCGGTTTCCATCTGCGAATGGGGGAAGTGATCCGGCCCGCCAGCGGGGCGCCAGTCGTCCAACTCGCGGTCGAAGATCTCGAAATCGGCGGCGAAGGCGCGCATCTGGTCGCCGCTCAGTGCCGGGCCTGTTTCCTGGGTCAGGGTCCGGAAAGCCACATATTGCAGCCCGTGGCAGGCCGAACAAACCTCGGTATAGACCTGCAGCCCGCGCTGAAGCTGTGCCCGGTCATAGCGGCCGAAGGGACCCTCGAAGGAAAACGAGAAATCGGTGATCTCGCCGATGTCCCCGGCCGCATGGGCCGGGGTTGGGGCGATGCTCAGCGCAACGGCTGTCACGGCGGCCGTTGCGGCGGACAGGGCCGAGAGGGCCAGTGTTCTGATCATTGTGATGCTCTCTTTCCTTGTCTCATTCGGCCGGGATCGGCTCGGGGCCGGGGCCCTTGCTGCCGGAATCACCGGATTTCTTCAGGCTCGCCTTGAAATCCTCCTCGATCGTCGCCGGCGGCGCCGTCGGCTTTTCCAGCACGCCCAGAAGCGGCAGGATCACCAGGAAGTAGGCAAACCAGTAGGTGGTGCCGATCAGCGCGATGGTGGTGTAGATCCCCTCGGCCGGCATCGCGCCCACCCAGGTCAGCACCACGAAGTTCACGATGAACAGCCAGAACCACCACTTGAACATCGGCCGGTAGCGGCCCGAGCGTACGGACGAGGTGTCCAGCCAGGGCAGCAGTGCCATCACGAAGATCGCACCGAACATCGCCAGCACGCCGAAGAAGGTGGCGTCGATGATGCCGAAGCTCAGCCAGTTCACCGCCATGACGATCCAGACGTCAGAGGTGAAGGCGCGCAGGATCGCGTAGAAGGGCAGGAAGTACCATTCCGGCACGATGTGCGACGGCGTCACCAGCGGGTTGGCCTCGATATAGTTGTCGGCATGGCCCAGGTAGTTCGGCATGAAGCCCACGACCGCCCAGAACAGCAGCAGAATGACCGCCAGCGCGAACAGGTCCTTGATCACGAAATACGGCCAGAAGGGCAGCGTGTCCTTCTCTGCCTCTTCCTTCGAGCCGCGGCGCACCTCGACCCCGGTGGGGTTGTTGTTGCCGGTGGTGTGAAAGGCCCAGACATGCACGATCACCAGGCCCAGGATCACGAAGGGCAGCAGGTAGTGCAGGCTGAAGAAGCGGTTCAACGTGGCGTTGCCCACGGCCGGCCCGCCCAGCAACCAGGTCTGCAGCGCCTCGCCGACGCCCGGGATGGCACCGAACAGACCGGTGATCACGGTCGCGCCCCAGAAGGACATCTGACCCCAGGGCAGCACGTAGCCCATGAAGGCAGTCGCCATCATCAGCAGGTAGATCAGCATGCCGATGATCCATGTCACCTCGCGCGGGGACTTGTAGCTGCCGTAGTACATACCGCGGAAGATGTGGATATAGACCGCGAAGAAGAACAGCATCGAGCCGTTCTGGTGGATGTAGCGCAGCATATGCCCGCCGTTCACGTTGCGCATGATATGCTCGACGCTGGCAAAGGCCATGTCGGTATGCGGCGTATAGTGCATCGCCAGCACGATGCCGGTGACGATCTGCAGGATCAGGCAGAACATCAGCACGATGCCCCAGATCCACATCCAGTTCAGGTTCTTCGGCGTGGGGATCATGATCGTGTCATAGATCAGACCCACAACCGGCAGGCGGCGGTGCAGCCATTTCGCGCCCTTGGTCGACGGCGCATAGTGATCGTGCGGAATCCCGGACATGTGGTACTCCTCAGCCCAGCTGGATGGTGTTTTCGTCGATCAGCGTGACGACGGGAATATGCAGGTTCTCCGGCGCTGGACCGCGGCGGATACGCCCGGAGGTGTCGTAGTGCGACCCGTGGCAGGGGCAGAACCAGCCGTTGAAATCGCCCGCGCCGTTGCCCAGAGGCACGCAACCCAGATGCGTGCAGACGCCGGACATGATCAGCCACTCGCCGGCCTCGTCCAGGCTGCGGTTCTCGTCGCTGGCGTCAGAGCCGGGGCGGTTGGGGTTGCGCGCGTCGCGGTCGATGTTCAGGTCGGACAGGGCCACGGCGCGCGCCTCGTCGATCTCTTCCTGCGTGCGGCGGCGGATGAACACCGGCTTGCCCAGGAAGTTCACGGTAAGCTGGCTGCCCACCTCCACGTCGCCGATATCGACAAAGATGGTCGACAGCGCCTGCACGTCAGCCGAGGGGTTCATCTGGTGCACCAGGGGCCATGCCGCAGCACCGGCGGTCACGGCGCCCGCCCCGGCTGTGGCGTAGAAAAGGAAATCGCGGCGGGTGCCTGCGGTGTCTTCGGTCTGGGACACAAGCGTTCTCCATCTGATCGATACGGGCCGGCATCAATGCCGTGCGGGCCGCGAACACGCGCGGCTTTCCGACAGGCGTTCTAGCGGCGAATTTAGGTCCAGTCCAGCCGGGTAAATGTGCAAATATGCCGCAGGCCGCGGCAAAAGTCCGTGCCCGGACGACCCGCCGCAATCATGCCGGGCCGGTGGCGGGATCAAGCCGGCGCCGGTGGCGCAGTGGCCTGCATGGACGGCCGGGCCGCAAGACGCGCATACCACGCGCCCAACGCGGGGCGCTCGTCGCGCCAGGGCCGATCGGGGAAACGGGCATCCAGATAGCCCAGCGCGCAGCCCAGGGCGATCTGCCCGATGCACAAGGGGCCGGCCAGATGCCCGGTCCAGCGCGCCTCGACCGCATCCAGCCCGCGCGTGACCTTGGCCCATTGCCCGGCCTCCCAATCCGGCCATTGCAACGGCTGCGGGCGCAGCGCGGTCTCATAGCGCACGGCCAACGCGGCATCGGTGATACCGTCGGCCGTAGCCTCCAGCGTCAACACTTCCCACAGGCGCGGGGCGGCCGGGTAGAACACCGCCCCGGCCGGCGACAGCGCGGCCAGATAGCGACAGATCACCCGGCTGTCGTAAAGCGTGCAGCCGTCGGGCCGTTCCAGCGCCGGGATCTTGCCCAGCGGGTTCTGGCCCGTGGGCATGCCGGCAGGATCAACCGGCGAACCGGCGGCGGGTGCCAGGGCGACGCTGTCCTGCAGGCCGGTCTCGTGCAGGATCACCATGGCCTTGCGGACATAGGGCGAAAGCGGGCTGTGGTGCAGAACCAGCATGACGCGCCCCTTTCAGACCCGGCGGGCGCGCAGGCGCGCCATGAACGCGGCGTCCAGTTCGATGCCGCGGCCGCTGCGCGTCAGCGTGATCCGCCGCCGCAACCGACCCGTCGCGTTGACCTGCTCTCGCGCGGGAACGTTGGCGGTGGCCAACCCGTCCGGCAGGTCGTCAAGGGCATCCTCTGCCCGCTGATCCACCCTTGCGGGGCCGATGCGCCGCGCCAGCCACCAGGCGGCAAGGGCGACCCCCCCATAGGTCAGCGCGACGGGAACGAGCGGGGCAAGCGGCAGGGCCATGGCGTTCTCCTGTGTGAGGGGCGCAGGGTAGCAGCCAGCGCGGCCTTGTCCAGCGCGAAGCCGGGCGGCGCTACGCGCGCAACGGTGCTTGACCCCGCCATGCACGGCTGTCTTAACGATGCCATGGGCAAGCGACAGGCGACAGGGCGGGGCGGTGACCGGAAAACCGCGGCGAGGCGGCGCAGGCGCGGCGGTCTGCTGGACCGGCTGGCCGCGGCGATCCGGCGCGCGATGCGGCTGCTGGCGCTGGGCGGGGCGGCGGTGCTGCTGTTGTTGACCGCCTGGGTCGGGCTTTACCGTTTCGTCGATCCGCCGGGCGGGCTGTACATGTGGCAGGAACACCGCCGGCTGGGCAGCATAACGCGCGACCGCGTGCCGATGCAGCGGATCGCCCCGGTCATGCCCCGGTCAGCCGTGGCGGCCGAGGATGCGAATTTCTGCCGGCACTGGGGTTTCGACATGGCCGCCATCCGTGCCGCGCTGGAGGCCGGCGGGCAGCGCGGCGCCTCGACCATCACCCAGCAGGTGGTGAAGAACGTCTTTCTGTGGCACGGTCGTTCCTGGCCGCGAAAGGCGCTGGAAGCGGTGATGACGCCGATGGTGGAGCTGCTCTGGCCGAAGCGGCGTATTCTGGAAGTCTATCTGAACATCGCCGAATTCGACACCGGCGTCTTTGGCGTGCAGGCCGCAGCGCGGCATTACTTTCAGCGCGATGCGGCGGATCTGACGGCGCGGCAGGCGGCACTGCTGGCCGCGGTGCTGCCGGCGCCGCAGGCGCGCTCGGCCGCGCGCCCGTCGGATTTCGTGGCAAGGCGTGCCCGCCAGATCGAGGACGGCGCGGCCACCATTGCCCGCGACGGGCGCGCGGACTGCATCGGCGGTTGAATTCCGCACCGCAAGGCGGCAAGACGGGGCAATTGACCAAGCCAGAGGTCTGCTAGGATCATGTTGCGCCTGTTTCACCTGCCGCTTTCACCCTTCTGCCGCAAGGTTCGCCTGACGCTGGCCGAAAAGCGGCTGGAGGTGGAGCTGATCGAGGAACGCTATTGGGAAGCCGGTGCCGATTTCCTGCGCCGCAACCCGGCCGGCAAGGTGCCGATCCTGCGCCATGAAGGGCGGATGCTGGCCGAAAGCCAGGCGATCTGCGAATACCTCGACGAATTGCACCCCGAGCCCCGCCTGATGCCCGCCGACCCGGCCGGCCGCTACGAGGTGCGCCGGCTTTGCGCCTGGTTCGATGACAAGTTCCACAGCGAGGTGACCGCCAATCTGCTGTACGAACGGGTGAACAAGAAGATCATGGGCCGCGGCTATCCCGATAGCGAGCGGATCAAGACCGGGGCGGCGCGGATCAAGTATCATCTGGATTACATGCACTGGCTGCTGGAGCATCGCCGCTGGCTGGCGGGCAACACCATGACGCTGGCCGACTTCGCCGCGGCCGCGCATCTGTCGAGCCTTGACTACATCGCCGATGTGGATTGGGGCCGATCGGCGGCGGTGAAGGACTGGTACGCGAAGATCAAGTCCCGCCCGGCCTTTCGCACGCTGCTGGCCGATCAGGTGCCGGGCTTTCCGCCCGCGCGCGATTATGCCGATCTGGATTTCTGAACACGGGCGGCGCGGCAAGGCAGGCAGGGGGCTGCCGCCCCCTCTGGCGCCTGCGGCGCCATTCACCCCCGCGCGTATTTCGGGCAAGATGAAGGGCGCAGCGGTGTTTGGGAGCGGTTTGCGATGAGTTTCAACAGTTTCGGGCGGGTTTTTCGGGTTACCACCTGGGGCGAAAGCCACGGGCCCGCGCTGGGCGCGACGGTCGATGGCTGCCCGCCGGGCGTGGCGCTGGACGAGGGTGCGATCCAGCCCTGGCTGGACCGGCGCCGGCCCGGGCAGAACCGTTACACCACGCAGCGGCGCGAACCGGATGCGGTGGAGATCCTGTCCGGCGTCTACGAGGGGTGCACGACGGGGACACCCATTCAGTTGATGATCCGCAACACCGATCAGCGGTCGAAGGATTACGGCGATATTGCCGATAGCTTTCGGCCGGGCCATGCCGATCTGGCCTATTTCCAGAAATACGGGCTGCGCGATCCGCGCGGTGGGGGCCGGTCCTCGGCCCGCGAGACCGCGGCGCGGGTGGCCGCGGGCGCGGTGGCGCGGGCCGTGTTGGACGATCTGGTGCCGGGGCTGACGATGCAGGGCTACATGGTGCAGATGGGGCCGCACCGGGTGGACCCCGCGCGCCTGGACCCCGCCGAGGTCGACCGCAACCCGTTCTGGTGCCCGGACCCGGTCGCGGCAGAGGCCTGGGCGCGCGAGCTGGACGCGCTGCGCAAGGCCGGCAATTCGGTGGGCGCGGTGATCGAGGTGGTGGCGCGGGGCGTGCCGGCGGGGCTGGGCGCGCCGGTCTATGGCAAGCTTGACGCCGACCTGGCCGCCGCGATGATGTCCATCAATGCCGTCAAGGGGGTGGAGATCGGTGCAGGCTTTGGCGCCGCGTCGCTGACCGGGGTGGAGAATGCCGACGAAATTCACATGAGCGGCGAGGAGGGCGGCGAGAGGCCTGTCTACGCGTCCAACCACGCAGGCGGCGTTCTGGGCGGCCTTGCCACCGGGCAGGACCTGGTGGTGCGCTTCGCCGTCAAGCCGACCTCATCCATCCTGACGCCACGGGCCAGTATCACGCGCACGGGCGACGCGGTCGATCTGGTTACCAAGGGACGGCATGACCCTTGTGTCGGCATCCGCGCCGTGCCGGTGGGCGAGGCGATGATGGCCTGCGTGCTGCTGGACCACCTGCTGCTGCATCGCGCACAATGCGGCGAGGGGGTTCGCGGGGTGATCGGCCCGGCCTGAGCCGGGCGGCCGGGTGCCCCCTGAGGGCCGCGCCGGTTGAATCAGCCGGGCTTGCCCAGCGCGAAACAGGCCGCATTGCCGCCGGGCGTCGGCATCGGTTGCGGCAATTCTAGCTTGCAGCGGTCAAAGGCCAGCGGGCAGCGCGGGTGAAAGGCGCATCCGGGCGGCGGCGAGATGGGGTTGGGGATCTCGCCCTCTACCTGGCGGCGTCGGCGGCCCGAAAGCTCCAGATCCGGCACCGCGTCCAGCAACATGCGGCTATAAGGGTGCTGAGGTTCGGTGAAGAGCTTCTTGCCGTCCGCCACCTCGACCAGCCGGCCCAGATACAGCACGCCGATGCGGTTCGACATGTGGCGCACCACCGACAGGTCATGGCTGATCAGCAGATAGGTCAGGCCGAATTCGTCCTGCAGGTCGCGCATCAGGTTCAGGATCTGGGCCTGCACCGACACGTCCAGCGCCGAGGTCGGCTCGTCGCAGACGATGAATTCCGGCCGCGATGACAGCGCCCGGGCAATGGCGATGCGCTGGCGCTGCCCGCCGGAGAATTCATGCGGGAACTTGGCCGCGTCTGTGGCCGACAGGCCCACCACATCCAGAAGCCGCGCCACCTCTTTCATCACCGCCGCGCCGCGCATCAGGCCGAAGGTGCGGATCGGCTCGGCAATGATGTCGCCCACATGCCAGCGCGGGTTCAGGCTGGCGAAAGGGTCCTGAAAGATCATCTGAAACCGCCGGCGCAGCGCGCGCATGGCGGCGCCGGACTGAAAATCCATCTGCTGGCCATCAAAGACGATCTTGCCCGCCGACGGCTCCAGCAGCCCGACGATCATCTTGGCGATGGTCGATTTGCCAGAGCCGGATTCTCCCACCAGCGCGAAGGTCTCGCCGCGCCGGATGTCGAAGCTGACATCGGCCGTGGCGGTCAGAAACTGCCGCTCGGAGCGTTCCAGCACCCGGTTCAGCCAGGGCTTTGACACATCAAAACGCCGCGTGAGGCCCTGAACCTGAAGAAGCGTATCAGCCATTGCGCACCTCGGCCGGGTCATGCAGCCAGCAGGCAACCTGCCTGCCGTCGCCGCGGTCAATCGGGTCCGGCCGTTCCACCCGGCAGCGGTTGAATACACGCGTGCAGCGCGGGTTGAAGGCGCAGCCCTGCGGGATGGCGTTCAGCCGCGGCATCGACCCCGGTATCTGCACCAGACGGTCGCTGGTCTGCGTCAGCGTGGGGATCGAGCCCATCAGCCCCGCCGTATAGGGGTGTTCGGCCTGCTTGATGACATCGCGCACGGGGCCGATTTCGGCAAGGCGGCCGGCATAGAGCACGGCCACGCGGTCGGCGGTTTCGGCGATCACGCCCATATCATGGGTGATCAGCATCACCGCAGCGCCGCGCTCGGCGCAGATTTCCTTCAGCACGTCGATGATCTGCGCCTGGACAGAGACATCCAGCGCCGTGGTGGGCTCATCGGCGATGACCAGTTCGGGCTCGGCACAAAGCGCAAGCGCGATCACCACGCGCTGACGCATCCCGCCGGAAAAATGGTGCGGGTAATCGTCGATGCGGCGCGCGGCGGCGGGAATGCCGACACGGTCCAGCAGCGCGACGGCGCGCTGGCGGGCCTCTTTCTCGCTGATCGGCAGATGGGTGCGGATGGTCTCGATCAACTGATCGGCGACGGTGTAAAGCGGGTTCAGGCTGGTCAGCGGGTCCTGGAACACCATGCCGATGCGCTTGCCCCGGATGCGGCGCAGCTTTTCCATCGGCAGGTTGTCGATCCGTTCGCCGCGCAACCAGATCTCGCCCCCGGCGATGCGCCCGGGGGGTTCGATCAGGCCGATGATCGCCGCGCCAGTGATGGATTTGCCGGCGCCCGATTCGCCGACCATGCCCAGCACCTCGCCCTCTTTCAGGTCGAAGGACACCCGGTCAATGGCCCGCAGCGTGCCCCGGCGGGTGGGAAATTCGACGATCAGGTCGCGCACGGAAAGAAGCGGTTCAGCCATCAGAGCAGCCCCCTCAACGCAGACGCGGATTCAGCGCGTCGCGCAGCCAGTCGCCCAGCAGGTTGACCGACAGCGCCAGCGCCAGAAGGGTCACGGCGGGAAACAGCAGGATCCACCATTCGCCAGAGAACAGGTATTGCTGGCCGATCCGGATCAGCGTGCCCAGGCTGGGCTGGGTGGGCGGCACGCCCACGCCCAGAAAGCTGAGCGTCGCCTCGGCGATGATGGCAAGCGCCAGGCCGATGGTGGCGATGACCAGCACCGGGCCCATGACATTGGGCAGGATATGGCGCGCCAGGATCTTGAACGGATGCGCGCCGATCACGCGGGCAGCCTGGACGTATTCCTTGCTTTTCTCCACCATCGTCGCGCCGCGCACCACGCGCGCATACTGCACCCAGTCCGACAGGCCAATGGCCACGATGAGCACCCAGATGGCCATGGTTTCACGCAGCGCGGGCGGGATGAAGCCGCGCGCCACGCCGAAGATCAGCAGCGCGATCAGGATCGACGGAAAGGAAAGCTGCACATCGGCGATGCGCATAAGCAGGCTGTCGATCCAGCCGCCGCGCCAGCCGGCGATCAGCCCCAGCGTGATGCCCAGCACCATGGCGAAGAGCACCGCCATGACGCCCACGAACAGCGAGATGCGCGCGCCATAGAGGATGGTGGAAAACACATCCCGCCCCTGATTGTCGGTGCCCAGCCAGAACACGTTGCCGGTAAAGGCGTTCGGCTCCATCGGCGGGGTGAAACCGTCCATCAGGTTCAATTGTGACGGGTCATAGGGGTTGTAGGGCGCGATCCAGGGTGCCAGCACCGCTGCCAGCACGACGATCAGCGATACCAGCCCGGCGATCAGCGCCACGGGCGAGGTGCGGAAGGAATAGGCGACATCGCTGTCCCACATCCGGAACAGCCAGCTGCGGGGCTTCATCTCTTCGGCGTCGATCTTGGCCATGTGCCGCCTCCTTCAGTGGCGCGCATTCGCGCGGTCCACGCGCAGGCGCGGATCGACGACGTAATACAGCAGGTCGACGATCAGGTTGATGATGACGAAGATCAGCGCGATCAGCATCAGATAGGCCGCCATCACCGGCACATCGACGAATTGCACCGAGCGGATGAACAGCGCCCCCACGCCAGGCCACTGGAACACGGTTTCGGTGATGATGGCGAAGGCGATGATGGAGCCAAGCTGAAGGCCGGTGATGGTGATCACGGGGACCAGCGTGTTCTTCAGCGCGTGGCCGAAATGGACCGCGCGGTTGGACAGCCCGCGCGCGCGGGCAAACTTGATATAGTCGGTGCGCAGCACTTCCAGCATCTCGGCCCGGACCAGGCGCATGATCAGCGTCATCTGATAAAGGCCCAGCGTGATGGCCGGCAGGATGATGGATCGCCTGCCGCTTTCGGTCAGCAGCCCGGTTCGCCACCAATCGCCCAGCCAGACAACCTCGCCCCGGCCGAAACTGGGCAGCCATTGCAGTTCTACCGCGAAAACCCAGATCAGCAGCACGCCGATCAGAAAGGTGGGCAGCGAGACTCCGATCAGTGAGACGGTCATGATGCCGCTGGACAGCCAGCCGCGCCGGTTGAGCGCCGTATAGACGCCCAGGCTGACGCCCAGCACAAAAGCGATGATGCCGGAAATCAGCGCCAGTTCCAGCGTCGCAGGCAGGCGCGACAGGATCAGTTCCATCACCGGCTGTTGCAGGCGGTAGGAAATGCCGAAATCGCCCTGCACCGCATTGCCGATGAAGCGGGCGAATTGCACCAGGAACGGGTCGTTCAGGCCCAGCGCCTCGCGCAGGGCGGCGCGGTCGGCCATGGTGGCCTCCTGCCCGACCATAGAACTGATCGGGTCGCCCACGAAGCGGAACAGCGAGAACGAGACCGCCGCCACGACCAGCATGACAAGGGCCGATTGCACGATCCGGCGAATGATGAAGGCAAGCATGGGGCATCCCCGGCTGGCGATTCTGGTGCAGCCCGGACCGAAGGGCCCGAATGGCAGACGCCCGCACGGAGAAACCGCACGGGCGTCGTGGTGTGATGGCCGGTCAGTTGTCGAAGGTGACCGTGGTCATGCTCGGCTGGTTTTCCGGATGCACATCCAGATTGATGCCGTCGCGCATCGCATAGGCCAGAAGCTGGTTGTGCACGTTCAGGAAGACCCGGTCCTCCATCACCTGATCCCAGATCGCCGCGACGGTGGCGTCACGCGCCTCCAGGTCGGTTTCGGTGGCCAGCGACTGGATCATCGCGTCCAGTTCCGGGTTGGAATAGCGCGAGCCGTTGAAGCTGCCGCGCCCGTCCTCGCGGGTATGGACCAGGAAGTCGAACACATAGGCCGAATCGAAGGTCGGCACGCCCCAGCCCAGCATGTAGAAGTCGGTCTCCCAACGTTCGATCAGCGGGAAGTGCAGCGACCGGGTCTGCGACACAAGGTTCACGCTCATGCCGATGCGGCCAAGCATGCCGACCAGCGCCTGGCAGATCGCCTCGTCGTTCAGGTAACGGTCATTGGGGCAATGCAGATCGACCGAGAACCCGTCCGGGTAGATCGCCGTGACCAGTTCGCGCGCGCGCTCGATATCCGGATCGCCGAAGCTGTGCATCTCTTCGGTCCAGCCGTTGACGAAGGGCGGCAGCGGTGCGGCCGAGGGCTGCGACTGCCCGCGCATCACCACCTGCTGGATGGCGTTGCGGTCGATCGCCAGCGCCATCGCCTCGCGGATTTCGGGATGGCTGAACGGGTTGTCATCGACATTGGTCGAGGGCAGCGTGTCCGAAACCATGTCGTAGCTGAAGAAGATGTTGCGGTTTTCCGGCCCGGTGGCGACGGTCACGCCCTCGGTCTGCTCCAGCCGCGCGATGTCCTGCACCGGCACGTCCTGAACGATGTCCACCTCGCCCGACAGCAGCGCGGCAACCCGCGTCGCGGCTTCGGAAATCGGGGTATAGATGATTTCGGTCACCTGCGGCGCATCGGCCCAGTGACCTTCGAATGCGCGCATCACGGTGCGCACCTCGGGGTCACGCTCGACCAGCGTGTAGGGGCCGGTGCCCATGGTGTTGCGCACGGCGAAATTCTCTTCGCCGGCGGCAAAGTTCTGCGGCACCACCACGTCATTGGCCTCGGCCCAGGCGCGGGACATGATGAAGAAGTTGGTCAGGTTCTGGACGTAAAGCGGCGCCGGTCCGGCCATCTGGATGTGAACGGTGTGATCGTCCACCGCCTCGGCGCCCTCTACCGCCGAGTGCAGCGCCCGGAAGCCCGAGGATTCGTGGCGCACGCGCTCGAGCGAAAAGACCACGTCATCGGCGGTGAACGGCGTGCCGTCATGAAAGGTCACGCCCTCGCGCAGGCGGATGACCCAGACGGTGGGGTCGTCCTCGTGGATGTGCCATTCGGTGGCCAGCCTCGGCTCCAGCGAGCCGTCGGTGGCGCGGCGCACAAGCGTCTCGTACATGTGATGCAGAACCGCGGCCGTCGGCCCCTCGTTCTGGCTGTGCGGGTCCAGCGTCAGCGCATCGGCCACGCGCGCCCAGCGCAGCGTTTCCGCGTCGACCGGCGCAGCACTCAGGCCCAGAGCCACCACAGCGGCCCCTGTCATCAGAAGCTGGCGCAGCGACGTTTTG
>SKHK01000255.1 GCA_007117005.1 Paracoccaceae bacterium | reverse complement strand
CTCGCCCAGGGCTGCGCGCAGCGCCTCGAAGCGCGATTGCGCGGCAGTCAGGGTCACGGCCTCTGATTCCTCGACCAGCGGGCAGACCCAATAGGCCTGCCGCCCCTCTGCCACGGCGCGCGCCAGATGCGCCACCACCTGATCCAGCCGGTCCGTCGCGGCCAGCGAGGTCACCACCGGCTTTCGCCCTGGCGGCTTCTCGTCCAGCATCGACAGGTCCATGTCGCCATATTGCGCCAGCGCCAGACTGCGCGGGATGGGCGTTGCGGTCATCACCAGCACATCGGCACGCGCGCCCTTTTCGCCCAACGCCATGCGCTGCGCGACGCCAAAACGGTGCTGTTCGTCGATCACCGCCAGCCGCAGATCGGCAAAGGCCACATCGCGCTGGAAAACCGCATGCGTGCCGATCAGGATGTCGATCAGCCCGCCCGACAGATCCGCCAGCTTTCGCGCACGCTCGCGCCCCTTGTCGCGGCCGGTCAGGATCTCGATGCGTACCCCGGCCTGCGCGGCCATCGGCGCCAGCCCTTCGACATGCTGACGTGCCAGAATCTCGGTCGGCGCCATCAGCACGCCCTGCCCCCCGGCCTCTACCGCCGTCAGCAGCGCGGCCATCGCCACGAGCGTCTTGCCAGAGCCCACATCGCCCTGAAGCAGACGGTTCATCCGCTGCGGCGCGGCCATGTCGGCGGCTATCTCGGCGATGGCGCGGGTCTGCGCGCCGGTCGGCGCATAGGGCAGCGCCTTCAGAACGCGCGCCAGCAACTGCCCGGTGCCGGCGCTGACCATCCCCGGCAGCCGCCGCCGTTCCTGCCGGGCCAGGGCCAGCGTCAGTTGATGCGCCAGGAATTCATCATAGGCCAGCCGCTGGCGGGCGGGCGCTGACGCGGCCAGATCAGCCGCCGATTGCGGCCCATGCGCCGCGCGCAGTGCCGCCCGCCAGCCGGGCCAGCCCATCCGGTCCTTCAGCGCGGGGTCGATCCATTCGGCCAGATCAGGCGCCAGCTCCAGGGCTGCGGCCGCGGCCTGCTGCATCAGCCGCTGGTTGACCCCGGCGGTCAGCGGGTAGACCGGCTCGAAGGCCGGCAGGGTTTCGGCCTCCTCCGCGCGCAGGACGTGATCCGGATGGACCATCTGCGCGACCCCGTCGAAAAGCTCCACCTTGCCCGAAACCAGACGCTTCTGCCCGCTGGGCAACAGGGTCTGCAGATAGGCGCCGCGAGCATGGAAAAAAACCAGCTGGAATTCCTGAAGCGCATCGCGCACCAGCACGCGGTAGGGCCGGCCCTTCTGCCGGGGCGGCAGGTGGTTGCCGATCTCGACCCAGACAGTCGCCGTGGCCGGAGGGCTGATATCCCGGATCGAGCCGCGCAACTGCCGATCGATGCCCGAATGGGGCAGCAGGAACAACAGGTCACGCGGCTTTTGCACGCCCAGCGCAGTCAGATTGCTTGCCGTCTTAGGCCCGATGCCCGGCAGCCCCTCCAGCGCCGCGAAAAGCGGAAAAAGGGCCTCTGGCCGGCCGCTCATGCGCCGATCAGCGCAAGCCAGGCGTCCTCGTCGATAACCGTGACGCCCAGCGCCTCGGCCTTGGCGGCCTTCGACCCCGCCCCCTCGCCCGCCACCAGCAGGTCCGTCTTTGCCGAGACCGAGCCCGCGACCCTGGCGCCCAACGCCTCGGCCCGCGCCTTTGCCTCAGCCCGGGTCATGCGGGTCAGCGTGCCGGTAAAGACCAGCGTCTTTCCCGCAACAGGGCTGTCCTGGGCCTGCGGGCGCTCGGCGTCCTGGATGCTCAGATGGGCGGCCAGCGCATCGATCGCGGCGCGCTCTTCAGGGTTGGCGAAAGCATCGACCAGCGATTGCGCCATCACCGGGCCGATGCCGTTGATATCGACCAGTTCGGCCAGCGCGGCCTCGGCAGACCCGGTCAGGCAGGCATGCAGGGCGCTGTAACTGCCGAAATGCCGGGCCAGCAGCTGGGCGGCATTCTCGCCCACATGACGGATGCCCAGGGCGAACAGGAAGCGGTTCAGCGGGATGGTGCGGCGGGTGTCGATGGCGCGGAACAGGTTCGCGGCCGAGGTCTCGCCCCAACCCATCCGGTTCTTCAGCTTGGTCAGGTTCGCCGCATCGCGTTCGGCCAGGGTAAAGATTTCGGCGGGCTGGCGGATCGGCAACTGATCGTCGGCGAAAAACGCCTCGATCTGTTTTGTGCCCAGCCCCTCGATATCAAAGGCGCCGCGGCTGACGAAGTGCTTCAGCCGCTCGACCTGCTGGGCGGGGCAGATCAGCCCGCCGGTGCAGCGGCGCACCGAATCGCCAGGCTCGCGCAAGGCGGGCGAGCCGCATTCGGGGCAGGTTTCCGGAAAGACGAAGGGCTGCGCATCGGCCGGGCGGGCGCTGATATCCACATCTGCGATCTTCGGGATCACATCGCCAGCGCGATAGACCTGCACCCGGTCACCGATGCGGATGTCGCGCCCGTCACGGATAGGCTCGCCACGCGAATCGCGGCCCGCGATGTAATCTTCGTTGTGCAGCGTCGCGTTCGACACCATGACCCCGCCCACATTGATCGGCCGCAGCCGGGCCACCGGCGACAGCGCGCCCGTGCGGCCGACCTGAATGTCGATCCCCTCCAGCACGGTCCAGGCCAGTTCGGCGGGAAATTTATGCGCCAGCGCCCAGCGCGGCGTGGTCGACCGAAAGCCCAGCCGTTCCTGCAGCGCCAGGTCATCGATCTTGTAGACCACGCCGTCGATATCATAGCCCAGATCCGGGCGCAGGGTCTCGATATGGCGGTAATGCGCCAGCATCGCGTCCGGCCCCTCGCAACAGCGCGTCAGCGGGTTGACGGTGAAGCCGAAGGCGCGCAGCCGTTCCAGCGCCTGCATCTGGGTGGCGGCCAGCGGGTCCGACAGCGCCCCCCAGCCATAGGCGAAAAAGGCCAGCGGGCGACTGCGGGTGATCTCGGGGTCAAGTTGGCGCAGCGAACCGGCGGCGGCATTGCGCGGGTTGGCGAAAACCCGCGCGCCTGTCTCCGCGGCGCGGGCGTTCAGTGCCTGGAAATCGGCGTGGCGCATATAGACCTCGCCGCGCACCTCCAGCAGGGCCGGGGCATCGGCAAGCTGCTGGGGAATGTCTGCGATGGTGCGCGCATTGGCGGTGACATCCTCGCCCGTCTCGCCATCGCCGCGGGTTGCCGCGTGGGCCAGCGTGCCGTTCTCATAGCGCAGGGACAGTGACAGGCCATCGATCTTCGGCTCTGCGGTGTAGCGCAACGGCTGATCGACGGGCAGGCCAAGATAACGGCGGATGCGGGTGTCGAATTCGGCAAGCTCTTCGGGCTCGAAGGCATTGGCCAGCGACAGCATGCGCCGCGCGTGCCGGATCTTGCCGAACCCCTCGGCCGGGGGGGCACCGATCCTGTCGCTGGGGCTGTCCGGGCGTTTCAGCTCGGGAAAACGCGCCTCGATCGCCGCGTTGCGCTGCTTGAGCGCGTCGTATTCGGCATCGGTAATGACGGGCGCATCATCGGCATGATAGGCCGTGTCGGCCGCATCGATCGCCTGGGCGAGGCGATGCAACTCTGCCTGAGCCTGTGCCTTGGTCAGAGTTTCGACCGAGGCCAGATCGATGGTATCATCGACGGCAAACTGCCCGGACGGTTCGGCCCCGACGGGTCTTTCCCCCGCCGGATTATTGCCAGGCTGGCCGGCCCTGCCTGTCCGATCCCTTTCGGCATGGGTATCGCCGGGGACAGACCTGCTGGCATCCCCCCCGGTCGGTTCAGGCATGGATGCGCTGACCGTCTGCGCCCTGCGCCCGTCAGAACTGCCTGTCTTCATCGCCGCGCCACCCCAGACCACGCGGGGCCGCGCATCGGGCATGCCCCCTGTCGATGTGATAGGCGTCCATGCCGCTCAGGTCCAGTAAACCCGCTGCCTGCTCCGGCATTTTCGGCGAATGCCTGCAGGCACCGGATCCGGGCTCGAAACGGCTGCCTGCTGCCTGGCTCAGGCGCTGATCGCCTTTGGCGCCTGCTCCGGCACCGCCACAGGGTCCCGCAACACATAGCCGCGGCCCCAGACGGTTTCGATATGGCTTTCGCCGCCCGTCGCCTCGCTCAGTTTCTTGCGCAGCTTGCAGATGAAGACGTCGATGATCTTCAACTCTGGCTCATCCATGCCGCCATAGAGATGGTTCAGGAACATCTCCTTGGTCAGGGTCGTGCCCTTGCGCAGGCTCAGAAGCTCAAGCATCTGGTATTCCTTGCCGGTCAGATGCACGGCTGTTCCATTCACCTCGACCGTCTTTGCGTCAAGGTTGATGGAAATCGGCCCGGTATGGATAACGGATTGTGCATGCCCCTTGCTGCGGCGGATGATGGCATGAATACGCGCCACCAGTTCGTCGCGGTGGAAAGGCTTGGTCAGGTAATCATCCGCCCCACCACCAAAACCCTTGAGTTTCGAATCGGTGCTGTCCTCGCCCGTCAGGATCAGGATCGGCGTTGAAATCCGCGCCAGACGGATCTGGCGCAGCACATCCAGACCCGTCATGTCCGGCAGATTCAGGTCCAGCAGGATCAGATCATAGTCATAGAGCTTTCCCAGTTCCACCGCCTCTTCACCCAGATCGGTGCAATAGACGTTGAAATTCGCATGCCCCAGCATGAGTTCGATGCTGCGGGACGTTGCAGCGTCATCTTCCACCAAAAGGACACGCATGGCATTGTCTCCGATTAACCTCAATTCCTGTCAACCATGACGGGAAATCGTTAACTCACGGTTACCGAAGATTAAACAAAGCACATACTACCTATGGTTGTCTATACCGTTGCAGCGCGGTAACCTTCAGCCCGTCCAGCCCGTGCCGGGACACGGCACTGCGCCAGCCATCGAACTCCTCGGCGCTCAGGCCATAGCGTTCCAGCGCCTCCTCCATGCCGATCAGACCGTGCTCGACCGCCTGAACGACAACCGCCTTTCGGCTGGCCACCCAGCGCTGCGTGCTGGCCGGCGGCAGGTCCGCACGGGTCAGCACGGCACCATCGGGCAGCGTGATCGCCCTGGGACCGGTGACTTTCCTGATGAACATCGACACACCCTTTCGCTTCATCCCGCGCAAAAGGTGCCAAGCCGGGCTTAACGGCTGGTTGACGCTGGCAGCCCGGCGGGGTTGAGAGTGCGGAGGATTTTCTTATATCTCGCTGCAATTCCGGTCGTCGGCCGCGAAGCTGCAAGGAACAGGCCGGACATGGCGCTTGATACCACTCTGAATTCGCTTGGCTTTGCCAAGCCCGCATCGGAAACCCGGGTGGTGGTGGCGATGTCGGGCGGCGTCGATTCCTCGGTCGTCGCGGCGGAACTGGCGCGCGAGGGCTATGACGTCGTCGGCGTGACGCTGCAGCTATATGATCACGGCGCGGCCCTGGCGAAAAAGGGCGCCTGTTGCGCGGGGCGGGATATCCATGACGCCCGCCGCGTGGCCGAGGCGATGGGCTTTCCCCATTACGTGCTGGACTATGAAAACACCTTCCGCGAGGCGGTGATCGACGAATTCGCCGATGCCTATCTGGGCGGCGCGACGCCCGTGCCCTGCATCCGCTGCAACGAGCGGGTGAAATTCCGCGACCTGCTGGAAACCGCGCGCGATCTGGACGCCGATTGCATGGCGACCGGCCATTACATCCAGCGGCGCATGGGGCCGGCGGGGCCGGAATTGCACATGGCTGCCGATTCGGCGCGCGACCAGTCCTATTTCCTGTTCTCCACCACGGCCGAGCAACTGGCCTATCTGCGCTTTCCGCTGGGCCATCTGCGCACCAAGGCAGAGACCCGCGCGCTGGCCGCCCGCCACGGGCTGGCCGTTGCCGACAAGCCCGACAGCCAGGATATCTGCTTCGTGCCCAATGGCGATTATGCCGCCGTGATCGAAAAGCTGCGACCCGGCGCCGCCGATCCGGGCGAGATCGTGGACATGCAGGGCCGCGTGCTGGGCAGCCACCGGGGCGTGATCCATTACACCATCGGCCAGCGCCGGGGCCTGGGCATCGGCGGGCTGAGCGAGCCGCTTTACGTGGTCAAGCTGGACACGCAGGCGCGGCGCGTCATCGTCGGCCCGAAAGAGGCGCTGTCCACCCGCATCGTCCCGGTGCGCGAGATCAACTGGCTGGGTGACGAAGCGTTTCAGTCCCGGGCGGAATGGCCGCTGTCGGTGCGCATCCGTTCCACCCGCCCGCCGCGCGAGGCGATCATCCGCCCCACCGGCCCCGACAGCGCCGAGGTCGAACTGCTGGTGCCGGAAGACGGGGTAAGCCCAGGCCAGGCCTGCGTTTTCTACGAATCGGGCGGCAGCCGGGTGTTTGGCGGCGGCTGGATCTGGCGGGGGTATTGAGAGAGGCCTAACCCGCCCCGCCCTTTCGCGCCATGAAGTCCAGCACCGAACGCGCCGCGCGCAGGCCCGGTGCCGTGCCACCCCGGCCCAGGCGGTCCATCGTCAGGTCCATCGCCGCCAGCTGCGCCGCCCGCGCGGGTGCGCCGCTCATCAGGTCGGACAGCGCGGCGGCGATGGGGCCGGGCTGGCAGTCCTGTAGCAGGAATTCCGGCACCGCGCGGGTGTCGGATACCAGATTGACCAGCGTTGCGCTGTCCAGCCGCACCAGACGGCGCACCAGAAACCGGGTCAGCGGGTTGAAATCATAGCCGATCACCATTGGCACCCAGTTCGCGGCCAGCTCCAGCGATACCGTGCCCGATGCCGCCAGCGCCAGATCCGCTGAGGCAAAGGCGGCCTGCTTTTCCTCTGCCGCCAGCGCCGCGCCGGGGTCCAGCACCACCGGCGCGCCGGGCCAGCCGGCAACCAGGCCGCGCACATGATCGGTCAGCGCGGCGACCGTCGGCACCACCACGCGCGCGGCCGGATGGCGGGCGATCACGGGTTTCAGCGCCGCGCCGAAAATCGGGGCCAGGCGGTCGATCTCGCCCCGGCGCGAGCCGGGCAGAACCAGCAGCATCGGCGCCGCGTCGATGCCGTGGCGGGTGCGGAAATCCAGCACCTGCTGCAGGCTGGCGCGGGGTTCGGCCACCACCGGGTGGCCCACGAAATCGCAGCTCATGCCGGCGGCCTGCATGTAGGGCGGCTCGAACGGCAAGAGCGCCAGCACATGATCGACCAGCGGCGCCATCTTCGCCGCGCGCCCCGGCCGCCAGGCCCAGACCGAGGGGGCAACGTAATGCACCGTGCGCAGTCCGGGCAGCGCGCGGCGCGCCTGCGCCAGCACGCGCAGGCAGAAATCCGGGCTGTCGATGGTGATCACGACATCGGGCCGGGCCGCGATGATCGCCTGCGCGGTCTGCGCGATGCGGCGCTTGAGGGCGACATAGCGCGGCAGAACCTCGGCCAGGCCCATGACCGACAGTTCCTGCATGGGAAAAAGCGAGGTCAGCCCCTGCGCCGCCATCGCCTCGCCCCCCACGCCCTGAAAGGTGCAGCCCGGTGCCAGTGTGCTCAGCCCCGCCATCAACGCCCCGCCCAGCCGGTCGCCTGAGGCCTCGCCAGCGATGAGAAAGGCTTTCACGCCACCGCCCAAAGCGCGATGCCGGCGGCATCGGCCTGCGCGATCAGCGCCTGACGCTGCAGCATGACCACCGCCCCGGCCTGCAGCGCGATGCCGGTCAGCCCTGCGCGCTGCGCGGCCGCCACCGTGGCCGGGCCGATGGCGGGCAGGTCGGCGCGGTGGTCCTGCCCGGGCTTGGCGCGCTTGACGAAGACGCCGCCCATTTCCGGCCGCCGGGCGGGGCGGTTCAACGCCACGAAATCCAGCATCGCATCGGTGCCGTAAAGCGACTCGACCGCCAGACACAGCCCCTGCGCCACCACGCAGCCCTGCCCCACATCCGCCGGGCCCAGCGCCTGCAGAATCTCCTGCCCGCGCGCGGCGTCGGCTTCCTCGGTCTGCCCCGGGCCACGCGCGCCCAGCACCCCCTCGCCCGCCATCAGACCGGGCGCCACATCGGCAAGGCCGGGCACCGTCAAGTCATGATCCTCGATCACGCCGATCAGCGCGCGCAAGAGCGCGTCATCGCCCTGCTGCATCGCCGGCAGCACGCGCGGCAGGAAGCTGACGGTCGCGGGGTCGAACAGCGCGGGGTCCAGCGCAGGGCGGTTCATCGCCCCGGCCAACAGCAGATGTGTGATGCCGTCCTCATCGGTGAGCCCGCGAAGAAAGGGTGACAGGCGCTCCAGCCGGAAGGCGCGGTCCACGGCAAGCCCCGCTGGCGCGCTGCCCTCGACCGCGCAGATCAGCGGCGCGGGTCGGCCCGCCGCCTGCCAGGCGGCCGCGGCCTCGGCCGGCAGATGGCCCTGTCCCGCAATGATCGCCAGCCGCATCAGACGCCCCTATTGCGGTTTCAGAAACGACCGGTCGGACCGGGCGAGGATGAAATCCGTGATCTCGCGCACATGGGTGCTGTCGGTTTCCTCGGCCAGGCGGCGGGCGCGTTCGACGAAACTGCCCTCGCCCTGCGCCAGCATCTGATAGGCCGCGCGCAAAGCGGTGATCTCCGCCCGCGGCACACCGCGACGCTTCAGCCCCACCAGGTTCAGCCCCTCCAGCCCGCCGCGCGGCGCCTGCACCAGCCCGTGCGGCATCACGTCATTGGTGACCATCGTCACCGCGCCGATGATCGCACCCCGGCCCACGCGCACCCATTGATGGATGCCCGACAGCCCGCCGATGATCACGTCATCACCGATCACGCAATGCCCGGCCACGGCGGCCTGATTGGCCATGATGACATTGTTGCCCAGCTGCGCGTCATGGCCCACATGCGCGCCGGTCATGAACAGGCAGTCATCGCCCACGCGCGTGATCCCGCCACCGCCCGCGGTGCCGGTGTTCAGCGTCGCGCCTTCGCGGATGCGGCAGCGCGCGCCGACCACCAGCCGCGTGCGTTCACCGGCGAATTTCAGGTCCTGCGGCACCTCGCCCACACAGGCAAAGGGAAAAACCACCGTGCCTGCGCCGATTTCGGTCCAGCCGGTGATGACAGCATGCGAACGCACCTCGACGCCTTCGCCCAGCACCACCTCCGGCCCGATCACGGCAAAGGGGCCAATCACGCAGTCCGCGCCGATCTGGGCGCCCTCTTCCACCACGGCGGCGGCATGCACCCGGGCGCTGGCATGAACCGCCATCAGCTTTTCCCGTTGCGGTCGATCATGGCCATGAACTCGGCCTCGGCCGCCGCTTCGCCGCCGACATGCGCGCTGCCGGCGAATTTCCAGACCTTGCTGGAGCCGCGCAGCACCTTGACCTCCAGCTCCAGCACATCGCCGGGCACCACCATGCGGCGAAAGCGGGTCTTGTCGATGGACATGAAATAGACCAGTGGCTCGCGGTCCACCAGGTCCAGCGTCAGGCCGACCAGCACCGCCGCCGTCTGGGCCATCGCCTCGATGATCGTCACGCCGGGCATGACCGGCTTGGCGGGGAAATGCCCCTGGAAATGCGGCTCGTTGAAGGTGACGTTCTTGATGCCCGTGGCCCGCGCGCCCAGTTCGATGTCGCGCAGCTTGTCGATCAGCAGGAACGGGTAGCGATGCGGGATGATGCGCTGGATCAGCGCCAGATCGGCGGTTGTGGTGCCGGTCCAGTCGCGCGCCGGGGTGGCGGGGGCGGTATCGGGCATCGGGGTCTCCACTGAAAGGCGGCGCGGCGCGCGCGGGGGCTGCACCAGGGGCCGGAATTGCCGATCCGGCCTAGCAACTCTGCCCGGTATCGGCAAGCCGGTCAGGATCAGCCACGCAGGATGGTGGCGCCAAGGTCGCCCAGCAGCGCGTCGATCCGGGCCCGCTCGCCCTGATCCAGCGGCTGGTGGCGCGGATAGCGCGGGGCGGCGCGGTCGTCCAGGATCGGGATGTCCCAGCCGTCGGTGGTGGCGATGAAACGCGCCGGGCCATCCGCGCCGAATTCACGCCGATAGCCCTGTAGGACCACGTCCAGATAGGACAGCGCGATAGGTGCCAGCCCCTCTGGCGCGGCCCAGTCGGCGGGCGGTACGGCGTAGATCTGCGCGCGTTGCACCCCCGCCGCGCGCCCGGCGGGCTCTGGGTCCAGCCCGGCGCCGGCATCAAGCCGCACATAGCCCGCCTCGCGCACATCGAGCGCCTGCCAGTCGCCGCCGGGCACCTGCGCGACCAGCCCCTCGATGGTGCTGCCGGGGGCGGGCACGGCGGTCAGAAAGGGCAGGCCCCGGTGCCGGCTGTGCCGCCAGGCGCGCCGCCAGCCGCTGACCTGCGCGCGAAAGGCATGCCCGTAGCCATGCGTGGCCCGGTTGACCAGAGAGCCGTAGCCGAAAAACCAGGGATCACTCATGTGCCCGCCCTTTCCGGTCCGCCATTTGTCCGCATCACCCGTCACTCCAGACACAGGGTCACGCGCGCGCCGCCCCCGTCCAGCACCTCGTGACAGCCCAAGAGCGGCGAGAACGGCGCGCAGCTTTGCGACCGGGCAAGGCAGGCGCCCTGGCACTCGCCCTCCCGCGTGCAGCGGCGCCCGGCATCGCGGGTCTGCTGCAGGCAGTCGTAAATCCCGGTCCGCCCGCGCTGGACCAACTGCCCGCCGCCCCTTTCGCAGCCTGCCTGCCGGTCGCGCAGGGCCGCCGGGATGGCCGGCGGCGCGGGCAGGAAGTCCTCCATCGAGGCGGGGCCGGGATCGGCGGGCGCTGCATCCTCGGCGGTCTCCTCGGCGACGCCTTCGGGCTCCTCGCCTTCATTTGCCGGCGCCTCGCCCTCCATCTCCGCCGCCGGGGCGGCATCTGCGCCGGGCGAAGGCGGGCCGTCATCGCCCGGCCCCTGCAGGCACCCGGCAAGAAGCAGCATCGCAGCAAGGCCGAAAAGCGCGCGCATCCCCGTCATGCCCGGTCAGTAGGGCATCGGATGCAGGCGGTGCATCTCGTCGATCGCCTCGGCCAGCCCCTGGGGCAGCGACAGCGTCAGCGCCGGCAGTTGCGTGGCAAGCTGCTCTGCCGTGGTGGCGCCCAGAATGGGCACCGTGGGCACCGGGCGCGCCGCCACCCAGGCCAGCGCCATCTGCACCGGGTCCAGCCCCCATTCCCGCGCCAGGCCCAGATAGGCCGAGACCGCCTCGAACACCCGCGGGGTGATGCGCCCGCCCAGATCAGGGCGCAGCGACCGGCGAGAGCCCTCTGGCGTCACGCCGCCCGCGTATTTCCCGGTCAAGAGCCCCGCCGCCAGCGGCGAAAAGGCCAGCAGCGTCACCCCCTCCAGCGCGCAAAGCTCTGCCAGGTCGGTATCGAACAGCCGGCAGAGCAGCGAATATTCGTTCTGCAGGCTGACCGGGCGCGGCAGGCCATGCGCGCGCGCCAGGCCCAGCCATTGCGCCATGCCCCAGGCGGTGTCGTTCGACAGGGCGAAATGGGCGATCTTGCCCTCGCGGATCAGGTCCTGCGCCTCGGCCAGCAGGGCCAGCATGGCGTCGCGCAGGGCATCGGCGTCTTCCTGCGGGGGGTGATAGGTCCAGTTCTCGCGGAAGTGATAGGTGTCGCGGTCCGGCCAGTGCAGCTGGAAAACATCGATGCAACCGCAGCGCAGCCGGGCAAGCGAGTCTTCGACCGCCGCGCGCAACCGCGCGGGTGTCAGGGGTGGCGTGCCGCCTTCGATCACGTCGCTGTCGATGCCGGTGACCTTGGTGGCGATGACCATGTCATCGGGGCGGCCATGGGTGGCGATCCAGTCGCCGATGATCTGTTCGGTGCGCCCGCGGGTGGCGGCGGTGATCGGGTTGACCGGATACATCTCTGCGGTGTCGATGAAGGTGACACCGTGGTCGCGCGCCATGTCGATCTGGCGGTGGGCGTCTTCGGGCGGGGTCTGGGTGCCCCAGGTCATGCTGCCCAGGCAGAAAGCGGAAACTGCCGGTCCGTCCCGGCCCAGCCGCGTGGTGGTGGCGGGGTCTGATGGCATGGGGGGCTCCTTCGTTTGGGGGACTGTGGCGCGGCGGGGGGCGAATGACAAGGACTGCATGATTGAGAACATAAAAAGAACACGCTAGAGTTTGCTCATGGATGACCGGCCTGATTCCCTGCCCCTTGGCGACAGTGACACCGCCGGGCGGCTGGCGCAGGCGCGGGCCGCGCTGCGGGGGCTGGACAGGACGGCGGATGCGGGTCTGTCGGATGCGGGGCGGCGCGCACCCCTGCAGGTGCTGGCGCCGATGGCGCTGGTGCGCGGGCGGGTGCATGAACTGGCCGGCAGCGCGCGGCAGGTGCTGGCGGTGCTGGCGGCGGCAGCG
>SKHK01000109.1 GCA_007117005.1 Paracoccaceae bacterium | reverse complement strand
TTGCCATCCTGTCGGCGCATAAACTGGGCGGGCCAAAAGGGGTCGGTGCGCTGATCCTGCGTGAGGGGCTGGACATGCCCCCCCTGTCGCTGGGCGGCGGGCAGGAAATGGGACGTCGCGCTGGCACCGAAAACGTCATGGGGATCAGTGGCTTCGGTGCGGCCGTTCAGGCCGCGATGCAGGATCTGGCCGACGGCGCCATGCAGCGGGTTGCCAAACTTAGAAATATTCTAGAAGAGACACTGGCCGCTGCGTTTCCGGCGACTATTTTTGTCGGAGAAGGGCGCGACAGGTTGCCGAACACCGCCTGCGTCGCCACACCGGGCTGGAAGGCAGAGACGCAGGTGATGCAGATGGACCTTGCGGGCTATGCGGTTTCGGCCGGGGCGGCCTGTTCGTCGGGCAAGGTTCGGGCCAGCCGGGTGGTGCAGGCGCTGGGCCATGACGAGGAGACGGCGCGCGGGGCCATCCGGGTCTCGCTGGGGCCGGAAACGACGATGGCCGAGGTGACGGGCTTTTGCGATGCCTGGATCGCGGCGAGAACACGATACGGGGACCGGCTGTCCGGCACCCCGCGACGGAAGGAAGGATGACCATGGCGGTTCTGGAAACGACGGCTGACGTGCGCGAAGGGGTGGACCGCGAGACGGTGGAAACCGTGCAGTCCATGGCCGGCAAGTACAAGCACGGCTGGGAAACCGAGATCGAGATGGAGTTCGCGCCGAAGGGCCTGAACGAGGATATCGTGCGCCTGATCTCGGAAAAGAATGGCGAGCCGCAGTGGATGACCGACTGGCGGCTGGGCGCGTTCCGACGCTGGCAACTGATGGAAGAGCCAGACTGGGCGATGCTGAACATCCCGCCGATTCCGTATCAGGAACAATATTACTACGCCAAGCCGAAGAGCATGGTGGACAAGCCCAAGTCGTTGGACGATGTGGACCCAAAGCTGCTTGCCACCTACGAAAAGCTGGGCATCCCGCTGAAGGAACAGATGGTTCTGGCCGGGGTCGAGGGGGCCGAGGATGCCGGCCCGCCGCGCAAGGTGGCGGTCGATGCCGTGTTCGATTCGGTCAGCGTCGGCACCACCTTCAAGGACGAACTGGCCAAGGCCGGGGTGATCTTCTGCTCGATCTCCGAGGCCGTGCGCGAGCATCCGGAGCTGGTCAAGAAGTACCTCGGCTCGGTCGTGCCGGTGACCGACAACTATTTTGCCACGCTCAACAGCGCGGTGTTTTCCGACGGCTCTTTCGTCTACATCCCGCCCGGGGTGCGCTGCCCGATGGAGCTGTCCACCTATTTCCGCATCAACGCCGAAAACACCGGCCAGTTCGAGCGCACGCTGATCATCTGCGACAAGGGCGCTTATGTCAGCTATCTGGAAGGCTGCACGGCGCCCAAGCGCGACGAGCATCAATTGCACGCCGCGGTCGTCGAAATCGTGGTGCTGGAAGATGCCGAAGTGAAGTATTCCACCGTGCAGAACTGGTATCCCGGCGACGAGAACGGCAAGGGCGGCATCTACAATTTCGTCACCAAGCGCGCCGATTGCCGCGAGGCGCGGTCAAAGGTGATGTGGACCCAGGTGGAAACCGGCAGCGCGATCACCTGGAAATACCCGTCCTGCATCCTGCGCGGCGATGACAGCTCTGGCGAGTTCTATTCGATCGCCATCACCAACAACTGGCAGCAGGCCGACACCGGCACAAAGATGGTGCATCTGGGCAAGAACACCCGCTCGCGCATCGTGTCGAAGGGTATCTCGGCGGGCCATGCGCAGAACACCTATCGCGGGCTGGTCAGCATGCACCCAAGGGCAAAGGACAGCCGCAACTATACCCAATGCGACAGTCTGCTGATCGGCGATCAGTGCGGCGCGCATACCGTGCCCTATATCGAGGTGCGCAACGCCTCTTCCCGCGTCGAGCATGAGGCGACGACCTCGAAGGTCGATGACGACCAGCTGTTCTACTGTCGCCAGCGCGGCATGGACGAGGAAGAGGCGGTGGCGCTGGTCGTCAACGGCTTCTGCCGTGAGGTGCTGCAGGCGCTGCCCATGGAATTCGCCATGGAGGCACAGGCCCTGGTGGCGATCAGCCTGGAGGGTTCGGTCGGATGAGCTGGGCGCAGGCGCTGGGGCAGACCTGGCAGCGGGCGGTGGTGTTCGGCATCTTCTTCCTGCTGTTGGCCATGGGGCTGGACCTGCTGTTCGACCGCGCCGTCACTTGGGGCCAGCGCGGCCTGACGGTGGTGCTGGGCGCGCTGATCTACTGGGTGCTGTCGGCCTTCTTGCTGCGGCGCCAGCAGGGCTGATGCCGCACGGGGGGGCACGAATGAACTGGAAATTCTGGCTGACGGCGGGCGAGCCGCGCGGGCGCTACATTCTGTTGATGGTGATCGGCGTGGTGCTGATGATGGCGATCACCTACCCGTTCTGGGGCGCCGGCGGGCGCGGCATGGCGGCCTTCTCGGCCATCGCCGCGGTGATCCTGTCCCATGTCTCGGCCAAATCGATCATGCGCTGAAGGGCGCAGCGAAAGGGAAAGAAAGATGCTGGAAATCAAGGACCTGCACGTCAAGCTGGAAGAAGAGGACAAGGCAATCCTGAAGGGTGTGTCGCTGACCGTCGAGGCTGGCAAGGTGCATGCCATCATGGGGCCCAACGGATCGGGCAAATCGACGCTTTCCTACGTCCTGTCCGGCCGCGACGGCTATGAGGTGACCGGCGGCCAGGCGCTGCTGGAGGGGGCCGACCTGCTGGAGATGGAGCCGGAAGAGCGCGCCGCCGCTGGCCTGTTCCTGGCGTTCCAGTACCCGGTCGAAATTCCCGGCGTGGGCAACATGACCTTTCTGCGCACCGCCGTGAACGCCCAGCGCAAGGCGCGCGGCGAGGCGGAGATGTCCTCGGGCGAGTTTCTCAAGGTCGTGCGCGCCAAGTCGAAGGAATTGCAGATCGACGCCGAGATGCTGAAGCGCCCGGTCAATGTGGGCTTTTCCGGCGGCGAGAAAAAGCGCAACGAGATCCTGCAGATGGCTATGCTGGAGCCGCGCATGTGCATCCTGGACGAGACCGACAGCGGCCTTGATGTGGACGCGATGAAGCTGGTCTCGCAAGGCGTGAACGCGCTGCGCGATGCGGGCCGGGCGTTTCTGGTGATTACCCATTACCAGCGCCTGCTGGACCATATCCAGCCCGATGTCGTGCACATCATGGCCAATGGGCGCATCGTCAAGACGGGCGGTCCTGATCTGGCGCTGGAGGTCGAAAAGAACGGCTATGCCGACATTCTGGCCGAGGTCGCGGCATGAACACGCCTGCCCGCCCCCTGACCCGCGCCGCGCGTCGACAGGCGCGGCTGGATGCCACCGCGCAGC
>SKHK01000062.1 GCA_007117005.1 Paracoccaceae bacterium | reverse complement strand
GGGTCGAACATGCTGGCACTGTTGCGGTCGATGACCGGCGATCATCCCGCGCGGCCCTGCCTGGTGCTCTCGAACGACCCCGCTGCGGCGGGGCTGGCGCGCGCGCAGGCGCTGGGCGTGCCGGTGGCGGCGGTCGATCATCGCCCCTTCGGCGGGGACCGCGCGGCATTCGAGGCCGCGCTGGTCCCGCAACTGGAGGCCGCCGGGGCCGAGATCATCGCGCTGGCCGGCTTCATGCGGGTGCTGACGCCCGGGTTCGTGGACCGCTTCGCCGGGCGTATGCTGAACATACATCCCTCGCTTCTGCCGAAATATCCGGGCCTGAACACTCATGCCCGCGCCATTCAGGCCGGCGATGCCGAAGCCGGCTGCACCGTGCATGAAGTCACCGCCGCGCTGGATGCCGGGCCGATCCTGGGGCAGGCACGCGTGCCGCTGCTGGCGGGCGACACGGCCCAGACCCTGGCCGCGCGGGTGCTGGAACAGGAACACCGGCTTTACCCGGCCGTCCTGCGCCGCTTCGTCTCTGGCGACCGGACGCCGGTATGGTTGGGCGGCGACGCAAAGGGCTGATCGCCTTGCGTGACCACCCCATCACCGCCACCACCATCTTCGAAAGCCGAATGCGCGCCACACCGGACGCCGCGCGAAAGCCGGACTTCGGCACAGCGTTGGGCTATGGGACCGCGTTGCACTATGGGAAAATGGTGGGCGACCCTGGAATCGAACCAGGCATGGGTCTCCCCGGCGGAGTTACAGTCCGCTGCCGCACCTTGCAGCACGTCGCCCGACGCTGCGCGCGGGATAGCGAAGGGGCATGAGGGCGTCAAGGCCCCCGGTGGCGCGGGCCGCAAGAAAGCGGTAAGGGCGCTGTGCAGTCAGCATGAAGGACAGCGCGATGAAGAAACCCGCCTGGGTGATCGACAAGGAACGCGCGCGGCGCGCGGCGGCGGCGGAAACCGTGTGGCTGTTCGGCCTGCATGCCGTGGCCGACGCCCTGCGCAACCCGGCCCGCAAGCGGCTGCGGCTGGTGGTCACCAAGAATGCCACCGACCGCCTGGCCGAGGCCATCGCCGCCTCTGGCATGGACCCCGAAATCGCCGATCCGCGCAAGTTTCCCGCCCCTCTGGCGCCGGACTCGGTGCATCAGGGCGCCGCGCTGGAGGTCCGGCCGCTGGACTGGGGCGCGCTGGACGATCTGTGCGCCACCGGGCCGGGCGCGGCGCTGGTGGTGGCGCTGGACCGCGTCACCGACCCGCATAACGTGGGCGCCATCCTGCGCTCGGCCGAGGTGTTCGGCGCCCGCGCCGTGATCGCGCCTGCCCGCCACAGCGCACCTGAAACCGGCGCCCTGGCAAAGACCGCCTCCGGCGCGCTGGAGCGCCAGCCCTATCTTCGCGTGTCGAACCTGGCCGAGGCGCTGGGCAGGCTGCAGCGCATGGGCTACACGGTTCTGGGGCTGGACGGTGCGGCCGATCTGAGCCTGGCCGAGGGCGTGGCGCGGACCGGGGGCGCACCGCTGGCGCTGGTACTGGGCGCCGAGGGACCGGGGCTGCGCGAGAAGACGCGCGAGACATGTGACCATCTGGTGCGCGTCCCCGCCGCGGGCAGCTTCGGTTCGCTGAACGTGTCGAATGCGGCGGCGGTGGCGCTGTACGAGGCCGCGCGCAGCCGCGGGTAAAGCCTGTCGCACGGCGCGAAAGCCAAGCGCTGGATCACATAAACGCGACCCCCCTTTTTTGTCGCGCGGTGCGACCCATCTGTCACAGTGAAGCGTGAAGCAGGAACATTCGCGTTTCCTCCACTGTCCCTCGTTCCCACCTTGCGCCCGGGCTCCAAAGACCGGGCGCTTTTTCTTGCGCGAGCGCCGGGGATGGGGGAAAACACCAGTGATGAATGCCGCCCGCGCCCCTTCTGACGCCGACCTGAAACGCATCCTGCGCGGCGCGCGCTGCATCGCCGTGGCCGGCCTGTCACCGGACCCGCTGCGGCCCAGCCATTTCGTCGGTCGTTACCTGTCCCTGCGCGGTTTTCGGGTGATCCCGGTCAACCCGGGCCACGCCGGCAAGACGTTGTTCGGCGAGACCGTCCGCGGCCGCCTCGCCGATTGCCCCGACGAGGTAGACATGATCGACATCTTTCGCCGGTCCGACCAGGTGCCGCCGATCGTGGAAGAGGCGATCGAGCGATTCCCGAAACTGCGCGCGGTCTGGCTGCAGATCGGCGTGGAAAGCGACGCGGCCGCGGCAATGGCGGCAAGCGCCGGGCTGGACTTCGTGCAAAACCGCTGCCCGAAGATCGAATACCAGCGGCTGTTCGGCGAGCTGCGAATGGGCGGGTTCAATACCGGGGTGATCTCGTCAAAGCTGTAGGGGGCGGTGCAGGCGCTATTCCAGCAACCCGCCCTGCAACGCGACTTCCAGCCCGTCCACGGCCTGCGCCAGCCGTTCGTCGATGACATGCAGGTATTCGGTCCAATCGCTGACCGCCTGCAACTCTGTCGCCCCGTCCGAAATGCCGCGCAGCGCAACCAGCGGCAGCCCCGACCGCTGGCACGCGCGCAGCACGGCAAAGGTCTCCATGTCCACCATGTCCTGGGCGATCCGCGCATAGGCAGCACCGGACACGATATTCGCGCCGGTCGACAGGCTGGCGGCGGGGATGCCGGGTAACTGCCGGTCCAGCATCACCACCGGCGGCAGGTCCAGAAACGGGGTCTGCCCGCGGGCGAAGCCCAGCGCGGTTGCGTCCATGTCCCGGTAGGCCACCGAATGGGCCTGATAGACCCCGCATTGTTCCAGCCGCGCCGACCCGGCAGAGCCCAGAGATACCACCAGGTCAGGGCCCTGCCCCGCCCCGGCAAGGACCGCCAGTGCCGATGCCACGCTGACCCCGGCCTCGACCGGCCCGACGCCGGTGATCAACGGGCGAAAGCGCGCGCGCAGATGGGGCCCGTATTCCTGTTCGGCCGCCATGACGAACAGCACCCGCCGCCCGGCGATCTTTTCGCAACCGACCCCTGTCATGGACTGACGCACCGCCACCCTTCAACCTGACACAAAGGCACCCTATGCTGCGCGACAGCGAAGCGAAAGGCCAAGACCATGCGCATCCTTGTCTTCAACGCCGGCAGTTCCAGCCTGAAACTGGGCGTCTATGATGCCGCCGGCCCCGACGACACGACCCAGCTGTTCAAGGGCAGTTTCGAGAGGTTCCGCAACGGCGCCTGCGACTACCGTTTCCAGACCCCGGACGGGACGGACGACCGCGGCAGCGCGCCGCAGGCGGATGTCGCCGCCGCCATCGCCGCCGTGCCGCAGGCCCTGGAACGCCATGGCATCACCGGCATCCGCGCCGTCGCGCACCGCATCGCGCATGGCGGCGATCTGTTCAGCGGGCCGGCGCTGCTGGACGACGAGACCCTTAAACGGATCGAAACGCTGACCCCGCTGGCCCCGCTGCACAACCCGCCCGCGCTGCAGGGCGTGCGGCTGGCCCAATCGGTCTGGCCGGACCTGCCGCAATTCGGCGTCTTCGACACCGCCTTTCACCTGACCCAGCCCGCCCGCGCCACCACCATGGCCGTGCCGCAGTCCTGGCGCGAGGCCGGGCTGCGCCGCTACGGGTTTCACGGAACCTCGCACAAATATGTGGCCGAACGCGCGGCGCAGGCGCTGGGGGTGGCACTGCGGGGTCTGCGGCTGATCTCGATTCATCTGGGCAATGGGGCCAGTATCTGCGCGGTACATCGCGGGCAGAGCCTGGACAGCACCATGGGCCTGACGCCGCTGGAGGGGCTGGTGATGGGCACCCGGCCGGGCGATCTGGACCCCGGCGCGCATGGCTTCATCGCCCGGCGGCTGGGGCTGAGCCTGCAGGAGATAGAGGCCGCGCTCTATGCCGAGAGCGGGCTGAAGGGGCTGACCGGATCGTCCGACATGCGCGATGTCGAGGATCGCGCGGCCGCGGGCGACATGGCCGCGCAGCAGGCGATCAACATCTACGCCTACCGCGCGCGCAAGTATCTGGGCGCCTATGCGGCGGCGATGGGGGGGCTGGATGCCGTGGTCTTCACCGGCGGGATCGGCGAGAATTCGGCGTCCATGCGCCGGCGCATCTGCGACGGTCTGGAATTCCTGGGCCTGCTGCTGAACCATGACCTGAACCAGGCGGTGCGGCTGGAAGGCAATGCCGCGCCGCAGATCCAGGCGCTGGAATCGCGCGTCTCGGTGCTGGTGACGGAAACCGCCGAGCAGTTGCAGATCGCGCGCGAGGTGGCAGCAAATCTGCGCGCCGCGCCGCGCCGCGCGCCGCAGCCCATCCCGGTGGCGGTATCGGGCCGCCATGTGCATCTCAGCGCCGAGGCGGTGACGGCGCTGTTCGGCGAGGGCTACGCGCTGACCCCCGGCAAGCCGCTGCGCCAGCCCGGCAACTGGGCCGCGCAGGAGCGGGTGACGATAGAGGGGCCGAAGGGCCGGATCGAGCGGGTGGCGATTCTGGGGCCGCTACGCGGGCGCACCCAGATCGAGGTATCGCGCACCGACAGTTTCGCGCTGGGTATCGACGCGCCGGTGCGCGATTCGGGGCAGTTGGCCGGCACGCCCACGGTGCGGCTGATCGGGCCGGCGGGGCATCTGGACAGTGACGGGCTGATCGTGGCGGCGCGGCATATCCACACCAACCCCGAGGACGCGCAGGCGCTGGGGTTGGCGGACGGGCAGTATATGGATGTGCAGTTGGGCGACGGCGGGGCGCGGGGGCTGACCTTTACCCGCGTGCTGGTGCGCGTGCAGAAGGGTGGCTTCACCGAGATGCATATCGATACCGACGAGGCCAACGCCGCCGGGATCGGCCCCGATTGCGCGGGCGAGGTGGTGCCGGGGGTGGCCGCGCATCCGGTCAGCGCCGGGGATTGACACACCGAGGAGGGCGGGGGGCGCTGCCCCCCGCCAGAGTATTTCGGGCAAGATGAAGGGGCGGCGGGTATTTACGCGCCTTGCAGCCCTGGGGTGCTTGATCGCGCCGGGTGATGGCGGCAGGCTGTATTCATGCCGGATCACGCTGGCCAACAGATCAAGGAAGGAAACCGCCATGAGTGCCGACCGTCTGAACCCGCCCGAACTTTACACGTCCGTCGAGTTCGGCTTTTCGCATGCCGTTGTCTCGACCGGCGCGAAAACCGTGCACTGCTCGGGCCAGGTGGCTTGGGACAAGGACCACAATCTGGTCGGCGAGGGCGATCTGGCCCGGCAGGCCGAAACGGCGCTCGCCAATCTGAAGGCCGTGCTGGCCGCGGCCGGCGCGACACCGGCCGATGTGGTGCGGCTGCGGACCTATATCGTCGATCACACGCCGGACAAGCTGGGCATCATCGCCCCGGCCATGCAGGCCTTTTACAGCGATGCGCTGCCCGCCGCGAACACGGTGGTGGGCGTATCGGCGCTGGCGCTGCCCGGTTTCCTGATCGAGATCGAGGCAACCGCCGTGGTGGGTTGAGCCCGGCCATATCGCGCCACCCGGCGCTTACCCGCCCACCGCCTTGCGCACCATGTCGACATAGATGTCTTCCACCCGGTCGCGGCTGAGGCGCCCCCCCTCGCGGAACCAGGTATTGACGCCGGTCAGCATGGCGATCAGCGCCATGGCGGCCAGCTTGGTATCGGGCAGCGCCATGCTTCCCTCTTCCCTGCCGGCGCGCAGGATGGCTTCCAGTTCATCCTCGTAGCGGCGGCGCAGCGCCTCGATCCGGGTGAAATGCGCGGGCGCGAGGTTGCGCAGCTCCATATAGGACACGAAGACCGCATCGGCCCGGTCCAGATGAAAGCGGATATGGAAGCGCGCGAAATGCTCGAGCCGGGCCAGGGCCGGCGCATCCGGCGGCCGGCTGGTTGACCAGGCATGCAAGAGGTCCTCCATATGGCTTCGCATGAGGTCGAACAGAAGGCCCTGCTTGTCGTCGATATACTGATAAAGCGCGCCGGCCTGCACGCCGACCTGCCCGGCGATCTGGCGCATCGACACTGCAGAAAAGCCGTGCTGCGCGAAAAGCCGCAGCGCCGCGGCGTGCAGCCGGGGCCGGGTGATATCAGCGCGGGAGCCGGGTTTGCGGGCCATGGCGTCATGCTGGCCTGAACGTGCGTTCAATTCAAGCCGGCGCGCGCGGTGTTTCGGGGCGACCAATGCTTGAGCCGGGCGGGCGCGCGGTCTAGAGTTAGGCATGAGCCGTGATGTCGCCGAAATCGAAGCAGAGCTTCGCGCCAAGGGGGTGCAGGTCACGCGGCAGCGGCTGGCGATCCTGAACGTGTTGCGCGCGGCGACCGATCACCCCAGGGTCGATGACATCCTGTCGCGGGCGCGGCAGGATGACGAGAGCATTTCGCAGGCCACCGTCTACCGGACGCTTGGAGCGCTGGAAAAGGTCGGCGCGGTGCTGAAGAACGACTTCGACGGCACGGGCGCGCGCTACGAACTGGCCGACCGCGCCCATCATGACCACCTGATCGACCTCGATACCGGCGAGGTGATCGAATTCCACTCGGAACGGATCGAGGAATTGCAGGCCCAGATCGCCCGGGAGCTGGGCTATGAGATCGAATGGCACAGGCTGGAGCTTTACGCCCGCCGGTCACGGCAGAAACCGTGAGGGGCCCCCTGAAACGGGGCCGTTGACCCATCGCCGTGGCTGTGAGACAGTCCCGCTGATGGTTCCCGGCAGGCTTGCCGGGTGAAAAGGGAATGTGGTGCGGGTACCACCGAGAGGTGCACCCAAGGCCACGACTGCCCCCGCAACTGTAAGCGGCAAGCAATCCCGGCAAAAACCACTGGGCGCCAGGCGCCCGGGAAGGGCCGGAAGCGCATTGACCCGCGAGTCAGGAGACCTGCCATCGCCGGTATCGGGCCATGACGGGCCGGTGCCGACATAACGATGACCCAGGCGGGGTGCCACGGGCTGGAAAGACTGGGCGGCGCCGTACTGTGGCCCGGGCCGGTCCTTTCGCTTCTGACCCCGCGATTCGGCGCGGAGGGCGCTATGCTGCTGGAACGGACAATCAGACAACTGGATATCGGCGCGGTGCCGCATCCGCGCGCGCAGGCGCTGGGCCGGATGGGCTATCTGCAATGGCTGGGCGGGCTGCCCGGGGACGCCAATTACCACCGTGAAGCCATGCGTGCCTGCGCGGCGGCGCTGCCTTTCAAGGGCCGTTCGCCCGCGGTGGCGGTGTTTTGTGACCTGCTGATCGCCTCTACTGGGCAGGCGCCGGCAATCCTGGACCTGCCGTTCCCCGTGCCCCGGCGCCTGGGCGGCGCGCAGGCACGCCGGTCCGAGCTATAGATGCGCCGCTTTCCGCCCGAACGGATCGTCTGCCTGACCGAAGAAACGGTGGAGACGCTGTATCTTCTGGGTGCCGAGGCCCGCATCGTGGGCGTGTCCGGCTATGCGGTCCGCCCGCCGCGTGTGCGGCGGGAAAAGCCGCGCGTGGCGGCCTTTACCAGCGCGGACATCCCAAAGATCCTGGCGCTGGAGCCGGATCTGGTGCTGACTTTTTCGGACCTTCAGGCCGATATCGCGGCTGAACTGATCCGAAACGGCGTGGCGGTCATGGCCTATAACCAGCGCGATATCGCGGGTATCCTGGCCATGATCCGGCATCTGGGCACGATGGTGGGGCGTGGGGTTCTGGCGGCGCGGCTGGCCGACGGCTACCGCGCGCGACTGGACGCGATTGCCCGGAGCAACGAGGGGCGCAAGCGCCCGGTCGTCTATTTCGAGGAATGGGACGAGCCGATGATCTCGGGCATCCGCTGGGTGTCGGAACTGATCGAGATCGCGGGCGGGCGCGAGGCGTTTCCGCAACAGACCCTCCAAGACGCAGCGCGCGACCGGATCGTGTCATCCGACCAGGTGATCGCGGCGGCGCCGGATGTGATCCTGGCCTCGTGGTGCGGCAAGAAGGTGCGGCCCGAAAAGATCGCCGCGCGGCCGGGCTGGGATGCCATACCCGCCGTGCGCAACGGCCGGATCACCGAGATCAAGTCGCCGCTGATCCTGCAGCCCGGCCCCGCCGCACTGACCGATGGGCTGGACGCCATCCTGGCGGCGCTGGCGCAAGCGGCGGACAGCGGTTGAAGCGACTATGCCGTCGCGCCGGTGATCAGCCGAAAGCCCACGTCGTCAACCGGCTGGACCGTCTCGCCCCGCATCCGGGCCAGCAGGCCGGCGGCGGCATGCTCGCCGATCCGCTCGCGCCGGGACTCGATCGTGGTCAGAGGCTGCGGCAAGGCCTGGCCGATCGCCAGCCCGTTGAACCCGGCCAGCGCCAGATCGCCCGGGACCGACAGCCCCTGCGACAGCGCGTGAAAGAAGGCGCCGACAGCGACATCGTCATTCGAACAATAGACCGCCAGCCCGCCGGGGGGACACCCGCCCAGCAGACGCGCCGTGCCCTGACTGCCCAGCGTTACCGACGAGGGGCCGGGCATCAGAAGCGCGGCCTCCAGCGCGACGCCGGCCTCGGCCAGCCCGTCCTCGAACCCCTGACGCCGGGCCACGGCACGCGGGTCGGTGGTGATGTCATGACCCAGATAGGCCAGTCGCCGATAGCCTCGGCCCAGCAGGTAATGCGCCATCGCCCGCCCCGCCCCCCGGTGCGACAGGCCCACGGACAGGTCGATGGCCGGCCGGTCGATATCCATGATCTCGGCCACCGGCAGATCCGCGGTAGCAAGCCTTTGCCGCGTCAGTTCGGTGCTGTTGGCCGGGGCCAGCACCAGCCCGGCGGGGCGCCAGGTCAATAGCTCGGCGATCAGCCGTTCCTCACGCTGGGGATCGTAATTGGACACACCCAGGATGAGGTGATGCCCGGCCTGTTCCAGCCGCGTTTCCAAGCCTTTCAACACATCGGCAAAGACGCTGTTGGACAGCGACGGCAGCACAACGGCGACCTGACGCGACTGCCCGCCCGCCAGCGCCCCGGCCAGCCGGTTGGGCACATAGTTCAACCGCCGGGCCGCTTCCTGCACCCGTTCCAGCGTGTCACGCGCGACCCGGGCGCCACCGCGCAGCGCGCGGCTGGCCGTGATCTCGCTGACCCCGGCGGCGCGTGCTACCTGGGCAAGCGTGGGCCGCGTTTCATGGGCTTCTGACGTCTGCAAGCCGTATTCCGGAATGTTTATCCAAGGCGCGCGAATGACAGCGCTGCCATCACCGTAACCTGCGCATATTTCCACAGTCAAACATGAAACGCAAAACTGTTGACAGCGCTGTCATGATTTGCCAGCGTCCGGGCCGGGGAGGAACAGCCGCATGCGAGTTCTGATAACCGGCGCCGCCGGTTTCATCGGCCAGATGGTCGTCCAGGCGCTTGCAAAGCGCGACACACTGCGGCTGGACGGCGCCGAGCGGCGTATCGCAGCCATCATCGCCGCCGATATCGCCGAAGCCCCGCTTGCAGCGCTGGCCGCCACGCATCGGCGCATCCATGCCCTGCCCGGCTCGCTGGATGACCCGGCCGTGCTGGCCCGGATCACCGCCGACGCGCCTGACCTGATCATCCACATGGCCGCCGTGGTTTCCGGCCAGGCAGAGGCCGACTGGGACCTGGGCATGGCCGTCAACCTGCGCGGCACGCTGGCCCTGATCGAGGCCTGCCGGCGCATGGGCCGGGCGCCGGTGGTGGTGTTCGCCTCATCCGTGGCGGTGTTTTCCTGCGCTGACAACGACACCATCACCGAAGACACGCTGCCCGCGCCGCGCTCTTCGTACGGCACGCAGAAACTGATGGGCGAACTCGCCCTGCGCGACGCCAGCCGCCGCGGGTTCCTGAAGGCCCGCGCACTGCGTTTCCCCACCATCGCCGTGCGCCCCGGCGCGCCGAACAAGGCCGCGTCCAGCTTTGCCAGCGCCATCATCCGCGAACCGCTGGCCGGCAAGCCCGCCATCCTGCCGGTGGCGCGCGATCTGCGGCTGCATCTGGCCTCGCCATCCCGGGCGCTGGACTACACGCTGCACGCCTGCGGGCTGGAACAGGCCGCCCTGCAGGGCGAGACCACGCTGACCCTTCCCGGGATCACCACCTCGGTCGGCGCGATGATCGACACGCTTGCCCGGCTTGCCGGGCCGGGCGTTGCGGAACATATCGCCGAACAGCCGGACCCGGCGGTTGCGGCCATCGTCACCTCCTGGCCCGGAGAGATCCGTTGCCCCCGGGCCAGAGCACTGGGCTTTGAGCCCGATGACGGCATTGCGGCGCTGATAGAGGAGCATCAGCACCGCATGACTGCCGCGGCCTGACCGCTGCGGAGTTGGAAGACAGGACCAAAGGACAAACGAAAGGGAGGGAGACCCCATGAAACACTACCTGCTGGGCGCCGTTGCCGGCGTCGCCATGATCGGCGCTGCCAGCGCACAGGCGCAGACCAACGTGGTTGTCGGCCACGCGCTGTCCGTCGAATCGCATTACGGTGTCGGTGCGCAGGCCTTCATCGACACGCTGACCGAACTGTCGGGCGGCGCCTTTACCGGCGAACAGGCCCCGGCCAGCCAGCTGGGCGGCGAGCGCGACATGATCGAGGGGCTGCAGATCGGCTCGCTGGATCTGGTCATCACCTCGACCGGCCCCTTGGGCAACTTCGTCCCCGAGGCGCTGGCGCTGGACCTGCCCTTCCTGTTCCGGGACTATGACCACGCCCGCACCACGCTGGACGGCGAGATCGGGCAGGAACTGCTGGACCAGATGCGCGACGCCGACCTGGTGGGCCTAGCCTGGACCGAAAACGGCTTTCGCCATGTGACCAATTCGCAGCGCCCCATCCGCACGCCCGAGGATCTGGGCGGCCTGCGTCTGCGCACGATGGAAAACCGCGTCCACATGGCCGCCTTCGAGGGGATGGGCGCCGCCCCTACACCCATGGCCTGGCCGGAAGTCTTCGGCGCGCTGCAGCAGGGCGTGGTGGATGGGCAGGAAAACCCGATCACCGTGATCACCGCCGCGCGGTTCTGGGAGGTGCAGGGCTATGTCACGCTGACCGGCCATGTCTATTCGCCGGCCATCGTTCTGGCTTCGCCCATCCTGTTCGACGGGCTGACCGAAGAGGAACAGGGCTGGTTCCTGGAAGCCGCGCGCGCCTCTGCCGCCGCCACGCGCGCCGAGGTCGACCGGCTGGAACGTGAAGGCGTCGAGCTGATGCGTGCGAACGGGATGGACGTCATCACCGAAATCGACCGCGCACCGTTCCAGGAACTTGCCGCCGAGGCGTCCTGGTCGGTCTTCACCGACCGTTTCGGCACCGACATGCTGGAGCGGATAGCCGCCGTCGAATAAGCACGGTCGCCTTGCCCGGCCACGGCCCCCGCGCAGGGGGCAAGCGGGGCCGGGTACGCCACCGGGGCCGGCATATCCGCCGGCCCCTTTTTCCACCCGCGCAGGCAGGGGGCGGGCATGCAGTATTTTCTGCGCCTTGAATCGATCACCACGCGCATCGCGCTTTTCGCCGCCATCGTCTTTCTGGTCGCCGCCGCGGGGTTGACCATGTGGCAGGTCACCACCCGCTTCGCCTTTGGCCGCCCGTCCACTTGGTCCGAGGTGATCGCCCGATCGGCGCTGATCTGGTCGGTCTTCATGGGCGTGTCCGCGGCCTTTCGCGAGGGCACGATGATCGCGCTGGAGATCATCCAGCGCAACCTGCCGCGGCGGCTGGGGCTGGCGCTATACCAGGTGTCGATGGTGCTGACGCTGACCTTCTTTTCCATCCTGTTCTGGCAGGGCTGGGCGATGACGCTGCGCGTGCAGCGCCAGACGCTGGCGCCGCTCGATTTCTCCATCGCCTGGGTCTATGTGGCGCTGCCGGTGGGGTCGGTCTTCATCATCATAGCCGTGCTGGCCTGCATGATCCGCGCGGGCCAGGGCCAGTGGCCGCCCACCGATGACGACGCCCCCGGCACCCTGCACGGAACCCCGCCGGGAGGGACCGCGACATGAACATGGCGCTTGCCTTCTCGCTGGCGATCTTCTTCCTGATGGGGGTGCCGATCGCCGTGGCCATCGGCCTGGCATCCGTCATCGGGATCGAGGCGCATGGCCGCCTGCCCATGCTGCTGGTCGCCCAGCGCATGTTCACCGGGTTGGACAGTTTTCCGCTGATGGCGATCCCTCTGTTCATCCTGGCCGGCAACCTGATGGCCGTGGGCGGCATCTCGCAGCGGCTGGTCGATCTGGCCAAGGCGATAGTGGGCGGCATCCAGGGCGGGCTGGCCGCGACCTGCGTGCTGACCTGCATGATGTTCGCCTCTGTCTCCGGCTCCTCGGTCGCCACGACATTCGCCATCGGCGCCATCCTGATCCCGGCCATGGT
>SKHK01000151.1 GCA_007117005.1 Paracoccaceae bacterium | reverse complement strand
GACATCTGCCGCGCCGTGCCGGAAATCGTCATCGCGCTGGTCCTGATCTTCGTCATGGGCGGCGGGCCGGTGCCGGCGGTGATCGCCATCGCCATCCATACGGCCGGCGCGCAGGGCAAGCTGTTCTCCGAGGTCAACGAGAATGTGGACATGAAACCGCTGGAGGGCCTGTCCTCGGTGGGCGCGACCTGGTGGCAGCGGACCTGGCTGGGCGTCTTTCCGCAGGTGCTGCCCAATTACCTGAGCTATTCGCTGCTGCGGCTGGAGGTGAACATCCGCGCCTCGGCCATCCTGGGCTTCGTCGGCGCAGGCGGCATCGGCTATGAGCTGCGCAACGCCATGACCTTCGGCCAGGGCAAGTTCGACGAGGCCGCGGCGATCTTCCTGATGCTCTTCGCCACCATCGTGCTGGTCGATCAGGCATCAAGCTGGATGCGTAACAGCCTGACCGAAGGGAGGGGCTGACAATGACCGCGATCACCACGGATACCGGCGCCCTGCCGATGCGCGACCGCGCGGTGCAGAGCCTGCAGCGCAAGCGCAACATCGCGCTGGCTGCACCTGTGCTGCTGCTGGCTTATCTGGCCTATGTCTTCGTGAGTTTCGACGTGGCCGGGCTGATGCAGCGGGCCCGGATGGACAATGCCCGCATCCTGCTGGCCGATGCCGTCAGCCACAAGATCCACGTCACCCGTGACAACCGACGCGGCACGCTGGCGGTCTCGGTCGAGGGCAGCCGCCGCGCCGTCTTTCCCGATGACCGCATCCCCGACTGGGTCACGCAGGACGGCGAGCGCACCCTGATCACCCTTACCGGCGGGCACAGCGTCACCTATGACGGGCCGCAGATCACCTATGATCACCCCGATCACGGTCCCTTTCGCATCACCATTGGCGATCCGTTCACGCTGGAACTGCCTCAGCCTGGGCCGGTACCGGATTTCATCAACGCCTCGGACAACCGCGTGGTCATCACCACACCCGCCGGGCGACTGACCGTGACCCGCTCGCGCGCCGATACCTTCCGGTATTTCTGGGGCTGGGAGCTGTTCTTCTTCGACCTGCAAAGCCCCTTTGCCGGCATGGCCCCCGGTCAGGCCCTGGCCACCGCGCTGTCCTCCGACCGACTGGACCCGGCCCTGCCCAACTGGCAGGCCATGGTGCGCGACGTCTGGTATAACAGCATCTGGCGGCATGGCGATGTGTTCTGGGCCATCGGCGAGACCGCGCTGATGGCTTTCCTCGGCACCTTCGGCGCTGCGATCATCGCGCTCCCGCTGGCGTTCTTCGCCGCGCAGAACTTCGCCCCCTCGCGCGCCATCCGCTTCGGCGTGCGGCGGTTCTTCGATTTCGTGCGCGGGGTGGACGCGCTGATCTTCACCATCATCCTGAGCCGCGCCTTCGGCCCCGGCCCGATGACCGGCGCGCTGGCGATCCTGATCACCGACTCAGGGTCTTTCGGCAAGCTCTTCTCCGAAGCGCTTGAGAATACCGACAAGAAGCAGATCGAAGGCGTGCAATCGACCGGCGCCAATGCCGTCCAGCGCTACCGGTTCGGGGTGATCCCGCAGGTGATGCCGGTGCTGCTGAGCCAGGTGTTGTATTTCCTGGAATCGAACACGCGCTCGGCCACAATCATCGGCGCCATTGTCGGCGGCGGCATCGGGCTGTTGCTGACCCAGGCGATCCAGACCACCAGCGACTGGGAGAAGGTCACCTATTACATGATCCTGATCGTGCTTCTGGTGATCGCCATGGACTCGCTTTCGGGCTGGCTCAGGCGCAAGCTGATCAAGGGCGACGGCTCGGGCCACTAGGCCCCTGCCCTCCCTGCACATTTCGTCAACAAGATTCGACACGATGCCGCGCCTGTCGCCCGATACCCCCCTTGTTCACCCCGATTGCGAGATCGCAGGCAGCACATTCGGTGCCTGGTGCGAAATCGGACGCGGCAGCCGCGTGCTGAACAGCACCTTCGGCGACTATGCCTATTGCGACCGCTATGCCGACATCGCCAACTGCACGGTGGGCCGGTTCGCCAATATCGCCGCCTTCACCCGGATCGGCCCCACCGACCACCCCTGGCGCAATGCCGCGCAGCATCATTTCCTCTATCGCTCGTCCAGCTACTGGGACGATGCGGAGGATGACGCGGATTTCTTCGCCCATCGCGAAAGTCGACGCTGCACGCTGGGGCATGACTGCTGGATTGGCCATGGCGCCATCGTCCGGCCCGAGGTGACGATCGGCATCGGCGCCGTCGTTGCGGCCGGTGCCGTGGTCACCAAGGATGTGGCGCCCTTCCTGATCGTTGCCGGCGCGCCAGCCAAACCCCTGCGCGCGCGCTTTCCCGATGCCATCACCGAGCGCCTGCTGCGGCTCTCCTGGTGGGACTGGCCGCATGACCGGTTGCGCGCCGCGCTGGATGACTTCCGCCGCCTGCCCGTCGAGGCGTTTCTGGAGCGCCACGGCGAGTAGCCGCGCCTATTCGGGCGCGATGGTCAAGGTGACGCGGCCTCCCGCGAAATGGGTGATCCCGTATTCCAGCGGGCGGCCGTCCGGGTCGGTGTTCAGCGATTCCGAGCGCATCATCGGATCGCCCCGGCGCAGTTGCAGATGCCCGGCCAGCAGCCCATCGGCGGGAACGGCGGTCAGCCGGGTCCACGCGCGGACATAGTCAGGAATGCCACAGGCGGTCAGCGCCTCGGTTACCCCCGCGCCGCGGATCAGTTCCGTAGCCAGCCCCGGGATTTCGGGAAAGACCGACCGGAAATGCCCGATCACCACCCCGTCGGCCAATGTCAGCCCCTCGGCCCGAATCAGCGGCGTGCCGGATTTCAGGCCTAGCGCCTTCGTCGCGGGCTCGGTTCCAGGCAGGATCTCGACACTCAGCACCTGTCGCCCCGGCACCCGGCCTGAGACCGCCATCGCGGTGTGAAAGCGCGTGCGCCGGCCGATGGGATAGTCGGTCGGCGGTGCGATGACAGTCACACCCGCGCCCCGGCGCGCATGGACCAGCCCATCCTCGGCCAGGGCGGCCAGCGCGCGGCGGACGGTATGGCGGTTGACGCCAAAGCGTGCGGCCAGCCGCGCCTCGGACGGCAGCCGCTGGCCGGGCTGCAGCCCAGCCAGGTCGGCGCGCAGTGCCTCGGAAATCTGTCGCCAGAGTGGCAGTTCAGACCCAGCCATGGAGGATGTCATGAAAGTTTCACTCGTCTTTCGCGCAGGCGCCTGCTAATTGTTGTCTAGTTGTATAGCTATATAGACAAATGACCGACATGTCTACGCCCCAACCCGACCGCCCCCGCACCATGGGCCTTCTGGCCCGCGCAGAGCCCCGGCGACTGGCCGAACTGGCCCCGGACCTGCCCGCCCACAGCCTGCTGCGCGCGCCCGAGATCGGGGCGGTGATGGTGCAGGGCCGGCAGGGCGGCACCAGCGCCCCCTTCAACCTGGGCGAGATGACGGTCACGCGCTGCTCGGTTCGGCTGGACTGTGGCACGGTCGGCCATGCCTGGGTGCAGGGCCGCGACAAGGACCACGCCCGCCGCGCCGCAGTCCTGGACGCCCTGATGCAGACCGATCGCGCCCCGATGCTGGCCGCCATGGTTCTGGCACCGCTCGCCGATGACGAGGCCGCGCGGCGCGAAGAACAAGCCCGCAAGGCCGGGGCAACGCGGGTCGAGTTCTTCACCATGGTTCGCGGAGAGGACGCAAGATGAACACCGCGCCGAATCACACCCTGACCGACACGCTGACCGGCGCTTTCACCGATGCGCCGGTTCAGGCCGCGCAGGGCTTCCGCGCGATCCTGGATGCGCTCTCGCGTCCCGGTCGCATCACCCGGCTGACCGGCGCCGCGCCGCCCGAGCCGCTCTCCGTGGCGGCGGGCGTGGCGGCGCTCGTGCTGCTGGACAGCACCACCCCGCTGCATCTGGCGCCGGGCCATGACACGCCGGCCCTGCGTGCCTGGATCGCCTTTCATACCGGCGCGCCGCTGGTCAGCGCCGAGGCGGCGATGTTTGCCATCGGCACCTGGGAAGCGCTGCAGCCGGTCAGCCGCTTTGCCATCGGCACCCCCGACTACCCCGACCGCGCCGCCACGCTGATCGTGGAAACCGACCGGCTGGAGCCCGGGGGCGCCCGCCTGACCGGCCCTGGCATCGACGGCACCGCGCGCCTGTCGTTGCCCGAAACGGCCGCGTTTCAGGCCAACCGTGCGCGTTACCCGCTGGGCTTCGACACGTTTTTCACCTGTGGCGACCGGCTGGCCGGGCTGCCGCGCAGTACGCATGTGGAGGCCGGCTGATGTATGTCGCCGTCAAGGGTGGCGAGCGCGCCATCGACAATGCCCATGCCTTCCTTGCCGAGGCGCGGCGCGGTGACCCCTCTGTCCCCGAACTGACCGTCCCGCAAATCCGCGAGCAGATGGCCCTGGCCGTGGCGCGGGTCATGGCCGAAGGCTCGCTTTACGACGCCGACCTGGCCGCACTCGCCATCAAGCAGGCGCGCGGTGACCTGATCGAGGCGATCTTCCTGATCCGCGCCTATCGCACCACCCTGCCCCGCTTTGGCTCTTCGCATCCGGTCGATACCGGCGCCATGGCAGCAATTCGGCGCGTCTCGGCCACCTTCAAGGACGTACCGGGCGGGCAGGTGCTGGGCCCGACCTTTGACTATACCCACCGCCTGCTGGATTTCGCGCTGACCGCCGAGGGCGCGGCGCCGCAGGCCCCGAAATCCGATGCCCTGGGCCCAATGCCCCGGGTGAGCGAACATCTGGATCGCGAGGGGGTGATCGAACCCGAACCCGCGCACGATCCCGCCATTGATGCCCACCCACCCGACCTTACCCGTGAGCCAATGGAACTGCCGGCCGCGCGCGCCCTGCGCCTGCAGGCACTGGCCCGCGGCGACGAGGGGTTCCTGCTGGGCCTCGCCTATTCCAGCCAGCGCGGCTACGGGCGCACGCATCCCTTCGTGGGCGAGTTGCGCATCGGCGAGGTATGGGTCGAGGTCGAGATCCCCGAACTGGGCCTGAGCGTGGCCATCGGGGCGGTAACCCTGACCGAATGCGAGACGGTGAACCAGTTCACCGGCTCGAAGACGCAGCCTGCGCAGTTCACCCGGGGCTATGGGCTGGTCATGGGCCAGTCCGAGCGCAAGGCCATCGCCATGAGCCTGGTGGACCGCGCCCTGCGCTGGGCCGAGCTGGGCGAAGAGGACACGGGCGCGCCGGTGCAGGATCAGGAATTCGTCCTGATGCATGCCGACAACATCCTGGCAACCGGGTTTCTGGAACATATCAAGCTGCCCCATTACGTCGATTTCCAGTCCGAACTGGAACTGGTGCGGCGCCTGCGAGTGGCAGCGATGGATGCGGAGGAGGCGGCAGAATGAGTACCGCGCTCAAGGCCATCGTCTTCGATATCGGCAATGTACTCATCCACTGGGATCCTCGATTGGCCTTTTCGCCGCCACTGACGCTGGCCGAGGCCGATGCGTTTCTGTCGCGAACTGGCTTCATGGCCCTGAACCTGCGCTCCGATGCCGGCGCTGGTTTTGCAGCGCTTGCCACCGAAATCGCCGACCCGGCCGACCGCGCGCTTTTTGAGCGCTATGCCGAGCGCTACGTTGATACAATCCGTGCGCCGATCGAGGGGACATGGGCACTGATGGACCGGCTGCGCCGCCGCGGACATCAGATCCATGCCATTACCAACTGGTCGGCCGAGACCTGGCCGGCGAGCATTGCAATCCATCCTCGGCTGGAAACGGCTTTCGGGGTGACGGTCATCTCGGGGCATGAGGGGGTGATCAAGCCCGACCCGCGCATCTTCGCGCTGCTATGCGAACGCGCCGGGCTGGCCCCAGCCGACTGCCTTTTCATCGACGACAGCCCGAAGAACGTGGCCGGCGCACAGGCCTTCGGCATGGCAGCCGAGCTGTTCACCACACCACCGGCACTGGAGACGGCCCTGGCCGCAAGGGGGCTTCTGTGAGCGAGTACAACTTCGCCTATCTCGACGAGGGGACAAAGCGGATGATCCGCCGCGCGATCCTCAAGGCGGTGGCAGTGCCGGGCTATCAGGTGCCCTTCGCCAGCCGCGAGATGCCGATGCCCTATGGCTGGGGCACCGGCGGCGTGCAGGTGACGGCGGCCTGCCTGACGCCCGCGGACCGGCTGAAAGTGATCGACCAGGGCGCCGACGACACCACCAACGCGGTCTCGATCCGCAAGTTCTTCCAGCGCACCGCCGGGGTGGCCACGACCGAGCGCACGGCCGAGGCCACGCTGATCCAGACCCGCCACCGCATCCCCGAGACGCCGCTGACCGAGGGACAGATCCTGATCTATCAGGTGCCGATCCCTGAACCGCTGCGCTTTCTGGAACCGCGCGAGACCGAGACGCGGCGGATGCATGCACTTGCCGATTACGGGCTGATGCATGTGAAGCTCTACGAGGATATCGCTCGCAACGGCGAAATCGCCACCAGCTATGCCTATCCGGTGCAGGTGGCGGGGCGCCATGTGATGGATCCCTCGCCGATCCCGAAATTCGACAACCCGAAACTGTCGGACAGCCCGGCCCTTCAGCTTTTCGGCGCCGGGCGCGAGCAGCGGATCTACGCAGTGCCCCCCCATACGCAGGTGATCAGCCTGGATTTCGACGATCACCCATTCGTCGCGTCCAAGGCGCCTCATGCCTGCGCGCTCTGCGGGGACGATGGCAGCTATCTGGACGAGGTGATCACCGACGATGCGGGCGGGCGGATGTTTGTCTGTTCGGACACCGACCATTGCGCCACCCGCCGCGCGGCCGGCCATGCCGGCACGCAAGCCGAGGCAATCGCATGAGCGGCGCGCATCCCCTGCTGTCGGTCCAGGGCCTGACGAAAAGCTACGGCGCGCGGCGCGGCTGTGCGGATGTCTCCTTCGATCTCTGGCCGGGCGAGGTGATGGGGATCGTGGGCGAGTCCGGATCGGGCAAATCGACGTTGCTTTCCTGCATGGCCGGGAATCTGACCCCCGATGCCGGCGCGGTGGTCTTCGATACGCGCACGAGCGGCCCGCGCGACGTGCTGGCAATGCCGGAACCCGAGCGGCGGATGCTGGCGCGCACCGACTGGGCCTTCGTGCATCAAAACCCGCGCGACGGGCTCAGGATGGGCGTCAGCGCCGGCGGCAATGTCGGCGAGCGGCTGATGGGGGTGGGCGCGCGCCATTACGGGCAGATCCGGGCGCAGGCCACGGACTGGCTGGGCCGGGTGGAGATCGCCGCCGAGCGGATCGACGACCGGCCGGCGCAGTTCTCGGGCGGGATGCAGCAGCGCCTGCAGATCGCGCGCAACCTGGTGACCGGCCCGCGGCTGGTCTTCATGGACGAGCCGACCGGCGGCCTCGACGTCAGCGTGCAGGCGCGGCTTCTGGACCTGATGCGGGGGCTCGTGCGGCAGATGGGACTGAGCGCGGTGATCGTGACGCATGATCTGGCGGTGGTGCGGCTTCTGGCCGACCGGCTGATGGTGATGAAGGACGGGCTGGTCGTGGAAGAGGGGCTGACCGATCAGGTGCTGGACGATCCGCAGCATGCCTATACCCAGCTTCTGGTGAGTTCGGTGCTGCAGGTCTGACCGGCGGGGCCCTGACTCCCCGCTTCGGAAACCCCTGGGAAATCTGGAGAGCGAAGATGATCACGGTGCGCGATGTCGCCAAGCGATTCACCCTGCATAACCAGGGCGGGGCGGTGCTGGAGGTGATGGACGGTGCCGCGCTGGAGGTGGGCGCGGGCGAATGCGTGGGGTTGGTCGGGGCCTCGGGCGCAGGGAAATCGACCTTGATGCGGATGATCTGGGGAAATTACCGGATCGACGCGGGCTCGATCCGCGTGGCGGGTGTCGAGCTGGCTGGGGCCGCACCGCGCGATGTGATCGCGCTCAGGCGGGGCACCCTAGGCCATGTCAGTCAGTTCCTGCGCGTCGTGCCGCGCGTGCCGACGCTGGAGGTGGTGGCCGAACCCCTGCGGGTGCTGGGCATGGACGCCACCGAGGCCGAGACCCGCGCAGGCGCGATCCTGTCGCGGCTGAACATCCCCGAACGGCTCTGGCCCCTGTCGCCCACGACGTTTTCGGGCGGCGAGCAGCAGCGGGTGAACATCGCCCGAGGATTCGTGCATCCCTGGCCGGTGCTGCTGCTGGACGAGCCCACCGCCAGCCTGGACGCGGGCAACCGCGCGGTGGTGCTGTCGCTGATCGAAGAGGCACGCAACCGCGGCGCCGCGATCCTGGGCATCTTTCATGACGAGGGCGCGCGCACGCAGGTCTGCACGCGGCTGGTCGATGTCTCCGGCTTTGCGGTGGCGGCATGAGCACCCTCGGGACAGGACGGATCTTTGCCCTGGTCGGCCCATCGGGCGCGGGCAAGGACACGCTGCTGGCCGGACTGGAGGCCGCAGGGCTGGCGCATCGGGTGCGCCGGGTGATTACCCGCACGCCACGCCCCGGCGACGAGCCTTTCGAAGGCGTCAGCCAGGCCGAGTTCGAGCGCCGACGGGCCGAAGGGCAGTTTGCCCTGCATTGGCGCGCCCATGGGCTGGCCTATGGCCTGCCTTGGGCGGAATTCGCCGCGCAGCAGGACGGGCGCGATGTCGTGTTCAATGGCTCGCGGGCCATGCTGGCCGAGGCGGCGCGGGTCTTTCCGGGCCTGCAGGCGATCCTGATCGAGGCGCCGCCCGAGGTTCTGGCGGCACGCCTGGCCGCGCGCGGGCGCGAGGCCGGGGCAGCACTTGCCGCGCGGCTGGAACGCGACACAGGCGCCGTGCCCGCGGGTCTGCCGGTGATCCGGTTGTGCAATGACGGCACCCCGGCAGAGGGTATAGCCCGGCTCATCGCCGCGCTTCAACCAAGCTCAAACCGGTCGAGCTGATGAAAGACCCCGGTCTCATCCTCGGCGAACAGGGTCAGCGCGTCGACTTCAACCGGCCCTTTCAGGGCATCGGCAAAATGCGCCTGCGCCAGTGGCAGCAGGCCCGCGGCCTGATCCGGCGTCAGCCGGTCGGTCAATGTCATGTGGAAGCGGAATTCGTCCAGCACCAGCGGATAACCCCAGGCCTCCAGCAGAGCGCGCTGACGCGCGGTCAGCGCGTCCGGATTGCGGCGTGCGATTTCGGCTGCGCTCAGGGGCGCGCGGAAGCGGTCAAGCTGCATGACAACCTCGGCGGCCAGCCCATTGAGCGGCGCTGTCCCGCCGACCGGCAACAACGCCAGGAAACCGTGGAAACACTGCACCGACAGCCCGTCCATCACCACCGGGCGCAGTTTTCGGGCCAGGTCTGTCAGCCCGGTACGCAGGCTTTCCGGGCTCTCATGACCCGCCAGACGAAAGGGCGCCTTGAGCGTGGCATGAAAGCCGTAGCGCCGCGGCGCGCCAGTCAGGGCGGGCAGCGCGGGATCTGGTTGCGGCAGGCTGGTGCCGGTCGCGGCATCACGGCCCAGCCAGCCGGCGCCGGCCATGGCCAGCGGCCCGAAGGGCGGCACGAAATAGATGGCATAGCGTTTCATGCGCCTGTCTTCGCGAAATACTGTCACCACTTTGTGACGTTGTGATGTTTCTGAACCAGGGCTGAAACCCTGCAACGGGATGGAATGATGATGGAACAGACGATCCTTGCCAATGCGCGCCTTGTGCTGCCTGACGGCGTTCGTCACGGCACGGTCATGCTGCAAGGCAACCGGATCGCCCGGATCGACAGCGGCACCACCGTGCCGACCGGGGCGATCGACTGCGAGGGCGATCTGGTTATGCCCGGGCTGATCGAGCTGCACACTGACAATCTGGAGCGCCACATCCAGCCCCGGCCCGGTGTTCATTGGCCGCATGACGCAGCGATCCTGGCGCATGACGCGGAACTGGCCGCGCTGGGCATCACCACGGTTTTTGATGCGCTGCGGGTCGGCTCGGTGATCTCAGGCAACAGCAATTACGGGGAATATGCGCGCCAGCTTGCAGACGAAATCATGGCCGCCCGCGCTGCCGGCCTTTTGCGGATCAGCCATTTCCTGCACCTGCGCGCCGAAATCTGCTCCGAGACACTGACTTCGGAACTGGCGAAATTCGGCGACCATGACCGTGTCGGCATCGTCAGCCTGATGGATCATACCCCGGGCCAGCGCCAGTTCGCCAACATGGACGCACTGCGCGCCTACATGCGCGGGAAATACGGACTGACCGAAGACGAATTCCTGGCGCATGTCGATGCCCAGATGGCGATGGGCAACCGGGTTCGCACGGTGCATGAGGCGGCAACCGTCAGTGCTGCGCAGAGCATGGGCGCGGTTCTGGCCAGCCATGACGATACCACGGCCGACCATGTCGCCGCCTCGGCAGGTCATGGCGCCGGTCTGGCCGAGTTTCCGACCACGGTTGAAGCCGCCGCCGCGTGCCGCGACCATGCAATCGCGGTGATGATGGGCGCACCCAATCTGATCCGGGGCGGATCGCATTCCGGCAATGTCGCCGCCCGCGATCTGGCCGAGGCCGGACTTCTGGACATCCTCTCCTCGGACTATGTCCCCGCCTCTTTGTTGGGGGGCGCGCTGATGCTGGCCGATCTGTGGGGAAACACGCCACGCGGGATCGCCACAGTCACCTCGGCCCCAGCGCAGGCGGCCGGGCTGCCGGATCGCGGGGCACTGGCCGAGGGCCTGCGCGCCGATCTGATCCGGGTGCGCCGGGCCGGGGCCTCTGCGGCGGTGCGCGGCACATGGTCAGCCGGACGGCGCGTGGCCTGAGACATCGCGTTCAGGCTGCGGGAGGCATGACTCAGGAAAACCGTCATCGGTATGTCACGCCGATGCATTAAGGCCATTGTCAGAACCGATACACGATGGGAGATCTGCCATGCGCCTGCCGCTTCTTGCTGCCACACTTGCCACCTGCGCCGCTGCGCTGGCCACCACCGCGCTGGCCCAATCCGGGCCGCTGGTGATCTATACCTCCACCCCGACCGACCAGATGGACCAGCTTGTCGCGCGGTTCAACGAGACGCACCCCGAGATCGAGGTCGCATTTTTCCGCTCGGGCACCACGGAGGTGATGAACCGGTTGGAGGCTGAATTCGCCGCCGGTGACCCGCAACCGGATGTGCTGCTGATCGCCGACACAGTGGTTATGGCCGGTCTGCGTGACGCCGGCCGCCTGCTGGCCTTCCCGCAGGCCGATACGACCGGCACCGACCCCGCGCTGCATGACCCGGAGGGGCACTTCTTTTCCACCAAGCTGATCACCACCGGGCTGATGTTCAACACCAACAACGTGGCCGAGCCGGTGACCAGCTGGGCCGCGCTGGCCGACCCCGCCATCGCCAGCCGCCTGACCATGCCCAGCCCGCTCTATTCCGGCGCGGCGATGATCCATTTCGGCACGCTGGCCAATCTGGACGGCTTCGGCTGGGATTTCCACGAGACCGTGGCCGAAGGCGGCGCGGTGGCCGGGCGCGGCAATGGCGGTGTGCTGTCTGCCGTGGCCAATGGCGAGATGGATTACGGGATCATCGTCGACTTCATGCCGCTCAACGCCGCAGCCGAGGGCAGCCCGGTCGGCTTCCTGTTTCCCGATGAGGGTGTGACCGCTGTGACCGAGCCGGTGGCGATCCTGGCCACCGCGCGCAATGTCGAGGCCGCGCAGGCCTTCGTGAACTGGCAGCTGTCCGAGGAAGGCCAGCGCTTTGCCGTCGAGCAGGGCTATCTGCCGCTGCGCGAAGGCGTGGCCCGGCCGGCGAATTTCCCGGATGTGGAGATCAACGTGATCCAGGTTGACCCGGCGCTGCTGCTGGAACAGTCCGAGGACATCCGCCGTCGCTTCGCCGATATCTTCGGCGGCTGATCCCCGCCCCCATGGCCCTGATGGACCGGATCGCGGGCGTCTCCGGGCGCCCGCTTCCCCGCGCCGAGGTGCTGCTGCTGGCAGCCCTCGGCCTCTATGTTCTGGGCCTGTGCGTGCTGCCGCTCCTGCGGCTTCTGGGCACGCTCTTCGGCGACGGGCTGGCAGAGGGGCTGGGCTTCATCGGGCAGGTCTGGTCCAGCCGCGCGGCGCGGGTAGCAACCTGGAACACGCTGGATGCCGCGCTGTGGTCCACGGCGCTGTCGGTGCTGCTGGGCGGTGGGATGGCGCTGCTGGTGGGGCTGACCGACCTGCGCGGCAAGGTGGTGCTGGTGTTCCTGCTGATCCTGCCGCTGCTCATTCCGCCGCAGATCTCGGCGCTGGCCTGGATGGCGCTGATCGGCCCGGCCTCGCCGCTATGGGCCGTGCCGGGGCTGGAAGGGTTCCGCCCGCTGCGCAACCCGCTGATCGGGCGCGAAGG
>SKHK01000118.1 GCA_007117005.1 Paracoccaceae bacterium | reverse complement strand
GGTGGGTGGGGCCTCGCCCGGCTGCCGGCGACCCCGTTGGACGGCCCTACCCCCGCCCGTGCGGCGCGGTGAAGTCCAGCACCGGGCCGATGGGCAGAATCCGGTGCGGATTGATCGTCTCATGGCTGTAATGATAGTGCCGCGTGATATGATCCATGCGCACCGTCGCCGCCACGCCAGGGTGCTGGTACAGGTCCCGCGTATAGGCCCAGAGCGCGGGATAATCGACGATCCGCCGCCGGTTGCACTTGAAATGCCCGTGATAGACGGCGTCGAAGCGCACAAGCGTGGTGAACAACCGCCAATCGGCCTCGGTCAACACATCGCCCAGCAGGTAGCGCTGATCCTTCAACCGTGCCTCCAACCAGTCCAGCGTTTCAAACAGAGGCCCCACGGCGGCATCATAGGCCTGCTGCGACGTGGCGAAACCGGCTTTGTAGACGCCATTGTTGAGCGTGTCATAGATCCGCGCATTCACCGCGTCGATTTCCGCGTGCAGCGCCTCGGGGCGAAAATCCAGCGCATTGCCGGTGATCCCGTCAAAGGCCGAATTGAACATCCGGATGATCTCGGCGCTTTCGTTCGACACGATGGTCGCCTGCTCGCGGTCCCACAGCACCGGCACCGTCACCCGGCCCGAAACCTTTGGGTCGGCCTTTGTGTAGACCTGATGCATGAAGTCGAACCCGTGCAGCCGGTCACCCGTGGCGCCGTCGAAATCCGTGCCGAAGGTCCAGCCCTTGTCCAGCATGTCCGGATGCACGGCCGAGACGTCGATATGCCCCTCCAGCCCCTTCAGCGCGCGAAAGATCAGCGTGCGATGCGCCCATGGACAGGCGTAGGAGACATAAAGGTGATAACGCCCGCTCTCCGCCTTGAACCCGCCTTCGCCAGAGGGGCCGGCGCTGCCATCCGCCGTCACCCAGTTGCGGAATTTTGACGTGTCGCGCTTGAACGCGCCGCCGGTGCTTTTGGTGTCATACCATTCGGATGACCATTTTCCGTCGACCAGTTGGCCCATGATGCAGTCTCCTGTCTGTTGCAGGTCAACATGGCCCGCCGCACGGCCCGGGCCAAGCCGGACGCCCCGCGCAAGTCCTGTGCGCTGGTCCACAGGGCAGAAAAAATGACCCCGGCCTGACGCGCAGACCGGGGCAAGTGGCGCCTGCGCAGGAAACGCAGACGCGGGCGGTAACGTGTCCGGGCGTCAGGGGTTGCCCGCCATCTCTGCCCGTATCTGCTGGCGCAACAGGTCGATGGGGATCAGCCGCCCGTCGCGCTTGAATTGCCAATAGGTCCAGCCGTTGCAGGACGGCGCCCCCTCGATCGCCGCGCCGACCTGATGGATCGAGCCGCGATGCTCGGCCGACACCAGCGAGCCATCGGCGCGCACCCGTGCCGCCTGCCCGCGCGGGCTGACCAGCACCTCGCCCGGCCGCAACAGCCCGCGTTCGACCAGCACGCCGAAGGGCACGCGCGGCTCGGCCCGGCGGGAGGCGGTGGTCTGCAGCGCGTCCGAATCCAGCCGACGCACCTTTGCCAGCCGCGCCTCGGCCGCCGCGCGATAGCCCGCGTCACGCTCGATCCCGATGAAATCCCGTCCCAGCATCCGCGCCACCGCGCCGGTGGTGCCGCTGCCGAAGAACGGGTCCAGCACCAGATCGCCGGGGTTGGTGCTGGCCAGCAGCACCCGGTGCAGCAGCGCCTCCGGCTTTTGGGTGGGGTGCAGCTTGGCGCCCGATGCGTCCTTCAGCCGCTCATGGCCCGTGCACAGCGGGATCAGCCAGTCGGAACGCATCTGCACGCCCTCGTTGAGGGATTTCAGCGCCTCATAGTTGAACGTGTGTTTCGACCCCTCCGACCGCGCCGCCCAGATCAGCGTCTCATGGGCGTTGGTCAGCCGCTTGCCGCGAAAGTTCGGCATCGGGTTCGACTTTCGCCAGATCACGTCATTGAGCAGCCAGAAGCCTGCATCCTGCAGCGCCGTGCCCAGCCGGAAGACATTATGATAGCTGCCGATCACCCAGATCGCGCCATCGGGCTTCAGCACCCGGCGCGCGGCGGCCAGCCAGGCGTGGGTAAAGCTGTCATAGGCCGCCAGGCTGTCGAACTGGTCCCAGTCGTCATCGACCGCATCGACAAGGCTGTTGTCCGGCCGGTGCAGGGTGCCCTTCAGCTGCAGGTTATAGGGAGGGTCGGCAAAGACCAGATCGACACAGGCCGGGGGCAGCGCATCCATCGCCGCCACACAATCGCCCGCAAGTATCTGGTTCACCGGAAGCGCCTGCGCTTCCCGTGCCCGGGGTTTTCTTGCCATCACTGCCTCATTCGCGCCGCGCTCTTTGACCGGGCGGCTGCTTTGCGAATCACAAGATCAAGCAAAAGGGGGGGCAGGTCAATTACTTTTGTGAATCAGGGCGCTATTCAACGTTCTTCATGTAGCATTTCGCGCACAGGGGCAAAGCTTTGACGGTGATGCGGGGTAATTCCCAGCGTTTTCAAAGCCTGACGGTGCTGCGCGGTGGGGTAGCCCGCGTTACGCTCCCAACCATAGCCGGGATGTGCCCGAGCCAGGTCCGCCATCAGCGCATCACGCGCCACCTTGGCCAGAATCGAGGCCGCGGCGATGGACAGGCAGCGCGCGTCGCCCTTGACCACGGCCTGCGCGGGGCAAGGCAGGTCGGCGGGCAGGCGATTGCCATCGATCAGCGCGGCGCCCGGTGGCGGGTCCAGTGCGGCCAGCGCGCGGCGCATGGCCAGATGGCTGGCCTGAAGGATGTTCAGCGCGTCGATCTCTGCCACGCTGGCATGGGCGACGGCCCAGCGGGTATTGGCCCGGATGATCTGCGCGAGCGCCGCACGGCGCGGGGCGCCGAGCGTCTTGGAATCGGCCAGGCCCGCGGGAATGGCGCCGGGGGTCAGGATCACCGCGGCGGCGGTCACCGGCCCAGCGATGGGGCCGCGGCCGACCTCGTCGACACCGGCGATGCCGGCCGCACCGCGGCTCAGCAAGGCCGTCTCATGGAAGAAATCAGCGACAAGGCGCGGGGTGGCGGGCATGACCCTGATCTGCCATTGGCCCGCTGGCGGCGCAAGCGCCACCAACGGGGCAGACAGCCGCGCCGGCCCGTTTCGATCTGAATGCAGACAGGGGGGGGGGAAGAAGCAGACAGGGGGCGGATATCCGCCCCCTGTGCGCCCCGCACCGCAAAGGGTGCGAGAAACCGACCGACACCTGCTGCAAGGCACATTCACGCTTGCTACCGGTTACACCGCAGCCGGGGCATGGCCCCCAGGGGTGCCGGGCGGATGGTCTGGCCGGGCCCTAACGGCCCCGGCGAAAGCCGGCATGGGTCAGGCACTGGCCATTGAAATAGCTGCGCCCGGCTCGGTCCTGCACCCGGCACTGCCGCGGCAGGTTGCTGTGACCATGACGCGACAGGCAGCTTCCGTCAAACCCCCAGACACGCTGGCCGCCCTGGCGATAGTGCATTTCGCAGCGCGCGGGCAGTTGGATGGTGTGGCGCCGAGGGGCGTGCCCTGCGCGGTGCCCGCCCGGCCGGGTGTGCGAGGGCCGGGTGTGCGAGGGCCGGGTATGCGAGGGCCGGGTATGCGAGGGCCGGTGCGCGTGGCGGTCTGTGGGGCGCAGCGTATGCCCCTCGGCGCGGTAGCCGTTGCGGCGCATGCAGTCGGCGACATATCCCGCCCGCTGGCCGTGGCGCGTGCGCAGACTGACCTGGCACTGACCCGGCAGGCGGTGATAGCCCGCGCTCTGCAGGCAACGGGCGTTGTACATCTGGACACTACGCCCGCTGACCCGCGCCGTTTCCAGGCAGGCGCCGGGCAGGACCCGGTGGCCCACATGGCGCGCCCGTCGCCGGTCATCAACAGCGGCGACGATGATGGCCAGCGCCGTGGCACCAGCCAGGAAGCGGACCAGATCGTCGCTGGCGCGCGCCGGCGCCGATGTGGCGGTGACGCCGGCAAGCGCGACGGCGCCGGCAAGCGCCATGGCAGCCAGCCGGCGCAGGCTGGCAAGAGCCGGGCGACGGCGGACCGGGAAAGCCGGTGAAAGCACCGGCGGTGCAGAGATGGAGGGGGCGGGAACAGAGATGGTCATGACAAGGCCTTTCCAGTGATGATGCGGCAGCCATGGCCATTCAGGCAAGCGATAAGAAGGCGGCGCCGCGGGGCAAGGAGTGTCGGATGCACGGGCCCGGCAGGTCTGCGCCGGGTGCGGCATGGGCCAAGACTGGGCGGGGGTGGCGATGAAAGACAATATCGCCAGACTGTTATCGGATAACAGCCCTGCCCCGTCGTTGCCTCTGCCCGACCTGGAGGGCTGATATTGCCTATCCGCGCCAAACTGCTCAGGGTACCAAAGTTCGCGCCGGCTGTAGCGGCGCGGCGAATCGATTGCAGCAAAGGCGTCATGATGCCCAAAGCCGTTCTTCTGTCCTTGCTGGCCATCCTGATGCTGGCCCTGCCTGCCTCGGCGCAGTGCTATGCCGATTTCCGTGTCAGGGACGGAAATTGGGATATCCGCTTTGGTGTCTCGCAGGTGCCGAATGCGGCCTGCGGCGACACCAGCGCCGCCCGCAGGCATATCGAACCGCGCGTGCAACGAGACGGCTGGATTTTGCTGGACGTTTTGTCCACATTCGGCCGAGAGGGTCTGGAGGCGAGACGCGCGAATGCCGGAGACTTATTCCTCCGCTACTGACGGCAGGCTGACACGCACGGGCAGCCGCGCCATCGTCATCGGGCTGGCCGCCATTGTCGCCATCCTCGCCGTGACGGCCTTCCTGCTTTTTCGAAACCTGCCTGATGCCGACGCCTTCAATGCCGCCATCGAGCGGTTGATCCTGGAAAACACCAATCTCACCTCACCGGCCGAGTTGCGCTTGATCGGGATACTGGCGCAAACAGGCAACACGATGAGCGCGGTGCTGGTCTCCTACCGGACTGTGATATTCGTGCTGCTGGTCTTTGCCAGCGCGCTTCTGATCACCGCGCTGGTGCTGGTGCTGGCGCTGATCGCGCTGAACCGGAAACTGGCGCAGGTGCAGAAGGCCGGCATCCAGGTGTCGTCGCTGGTGATCAGCCGGGCCGAGCGCAAGGTCTATCTGAACGACATGGAATTCACCCTGACCGCGGCGGCGGCAGAGACGCTGGCGGCGCTGGCCGAGGCGCGGATGGATGGCGAGATGCTGACCGGCGCGGAACTGGAAGCCGTGGTGTCCGGCAAGCGCGCGATCGATTGCGACGAGGCCGCGGGGGCCACGCGCATCAAGCGGCTGCGCGACAGTCTGGGCAATCAGATCGTCAGCGAGGTGCTGGTGCGCAATGTCGCGCGGCAGGGCTACACGCTGGCCATCGACAAGAACGTGATCCGCATGGTCTGAGGGTGGGGAAAGGGGGCTTTGCCCCCTCGCCGCTGGCGCGGCTCACCCCCAGGATATTTGACGACAGACGATGAACGGTGACTGGTCTTTGGGGCCGGTCGCCAGTCGGCATTCAGGGGTCGCGTTCCAGTTCGGCACGCAGCGCGCGCAGGACGGGCAGCGCGGCGCGCAGTTTTTCGATGCCCAGTGTAGCGGCAAGCTGCGCGATGACCGGCGCGGTGGCCTGCAGGGCGGCATCACGCGCGGCGCGGCCCGCGGGGCTGATCGACACGAACTTGCGGCGCGCATCGTCCCAGTCCGGGCGGATGTGAACATGGCCGGCCCATTCCAGCTTGCCCAGCGTGTTGGTCATCGCGCCGCGGGTAACGTGGAAGCTTTTGGCAAGCTGCGCCGGGGTGCGTTCCTCCTGCAGGCGGGCAAGGTGGTTGAGGACCGCGAAATGCGACAGCTCCATCCCTTTCGGCATCGCCCGCGACAGCCTGGCGCGTGACAGCTGTTCGGCCGTGAAGAGCTCGGCGAACAGCGCGACGGCCAGGTCATCGAGGGGTTTGTCGGGGTTGTTCATGACCCGTCTGCCGGGGCGCGGAAGGGGCGGTCATGATCAAGCGAGGGGACGCGGCCGCGGGCCTGCGCGACCGCCTGCAGATCGATATCAAGGCAGAAGACGCCCGGTTCGGTGCCCGCGTCCAGCACCACCTCGCCCCAGGGCGCGACCGCCAGGCTATGGCCATGGGTGGTTCGCGGCCGGCCCGCCGTACAGGGGTGGGTGCCGGTCTGGGCCGGGGCCAGCACCCAGCAGCCGGTCTCGATGGCGCGGGCACGCAGCAAGGTTTCCCAATGCGCCGCCCCGGTGAGTGGGCTGAAGGCCGCGGGCACCGTCAGGATCTGCGCGCCCGCCTGTGCCAGGGCGCGGTACAGATGCGGGAAGCGGATGTCGTAGCAGATGGTCAGGCCCAGCGTGGCAAAGGGCGTGGCGGCGATCACGGCCTGCGCGCCGGGGCGGATGGCAGCCGATTCGCGATAGGTTTCCTGTGCCGAGACCTGCACGTCGAAGAGGTGGATCTTGTCATAGCGCGCGGTGATCGCGCCATCGGGGCCGATGAGCAGCGAGCGGTTGGCGACCCGTCCGTCCGGATCGTCGCATTGCAGCAGTAGCGAGCCCGCCAGCACCCAGGCGCCGGCGCGCGCAGCCTCATTGCGCAGCATGGCCAGGACCGGATCGCTGTCTTCGGTGCCCAGCACCCGGGCCTGATGGCGGCGGCTGGTGGACAGGCAATTCGTGGCTTCCGGGGTGAGCACGAAGCCCGCGCCGTCTGCCACCGCCTGGCGCAGCGCCGCGCGCAGTGGGGCCACGTTCTGGTGCGGGTCATCGCCGACCGTGAGTTGCAGCAGCGCCGTGCGCAAGCCTCAGCCCTCTGTCCGGCCCGCCAGGAGCGGGGCCAGCCCGCCGCTGCGGTCGAGCGCCTGCAGATCGTCGCAACCACCGATATGGCGGTCGTCGATGAAGATTTGCGGAACGGTGCGGCGGCCGCCCGCGCGCTGGATCATCTCCGGCTTGCGGTCAGGCGCCGCCCAGATGTCGATTTCCTCGAACGCGGCGCCCTTTTTCGACAGCAGGCGCTTTGCGGCATGGCAGAAACCGCAGAGCGGCGAGGTATAGATTTCGATCCGGGGCATGGCGCGCATCCTTTGGCCGGGGGCGGGATGGGCCAGATGTACTGCGCTTTCATGCAAGTGTGAACCTTTCCCGGCTGATACGCGTCAAGCCGGCGGCGTGCACCTATTCCGCGCGCAGCACGCGGGCCAGGACCAGCACGTCCACGGCATCAGCACCGGCGCGGAAGCAAGCCTCGGTGCTGGCCGCCAGGGTGGCGCCCGAGGTCATCACGTCATCGACCAGCAGCACATGGCGCCCCTCTATCATCGCCGCGCGGCGGGAGTGGTGCATGATGGCATCGGACAGGTTTTCGAACCGCGCGAGGCGCGAGCGGCCATCCTGCGAGCCGGTGAAGCGGGGGCGGCGCAAGAGGTCAGGGCAATGCGGGCGGTCGATTTCCCGCGCCAGCGCCGCCGACAAGAGCGCCGACTGATTGTAGCGCCGGCCCAACTGCCGCCACCAGTGCAGCGGTACCGGCACGACCACGGTATCGGCACGCACCAGCGGCCGCGCCCGCTGCGCCAGCCAGCGGCCGGCCGGGGCGGCAAGGTCATGCCGGTCGCCATATTTCAGCCCCAGCACCATGCGCCGCGCCGCACCCTCATAGGCCATGACCGCGCGCCCCCGCCCCCAGGGGCGCGCGATGGTCAGGCAGTCGTCGCAGATGGCCGGGTTGCCGTCATCCTCGCCCGGCAGGGGGGTGCCGCATTTGTCGCAGGCCAGCCCGTGGATGAAGGCCGCGTCGCGCCAGCAGGCGGGGCACAGCGTGCCCGCCTGCTGCACCAGCGTGTCACAGGCCAGACATTGCGGCGGATAGACGATATTCAGCGCCGAGCGGCCCACCAGCCGCAGCGGTGCCAGCACTCGCGCGGGCATCATGTCGCACCCAGGGTTGACAACTGCCTTCTCTGCCCAGATTTCACCGCCATGCAAGCCCCACCTCAGTTGACCGACCGCACGGCCCTGACCCGCCACCGCAGCCGTGCTGCGCGGCAGCCCGCCCTGTTCCTGCACGACTCGGTGCGCGACGAGATCAAGGAAAGACTCAACGAGGTTAACAGAACCTTTACGGCGCCCGCCCTGGTGCTGGGCCAGCCGGGCCCCTGGGGCGATGGCTGGGCGCAGGCTTTCCCTGGCGCCCGGATTGTGGCCGACGCGCCGGTTCTGGACCTGCAACCGGGCGCGCATGATCTGGTCATCCACGCGCTGTGCCTGCACTGGGCCGATGACCCGCTGGGCCAGATCATCCAGTGCCGGCGCGCGCTGCGGCCTGACGGGCTGTTCATCGCCGCCCTGCCCGGCGGGCGCAGCCTGCAGGAATTGCGCGCGGTGCTGGCCCAGGCGGAATCGGATCTTTACGGCGCCCTGTCGCCCCGCGTGCTGCCGATGACCGATATCCGCGATGCCGGCGCCCTGCTGCAGCGCGCCGGTCTGGCCCTGCCGGTGGCCGACAGCACCGCGCAGCGCATCCTTTATGCCGACCCGCACCGCCTGATTGCCGACCTGCGCGGCATGGGCGAGGGCAACGCGCTGGCCGCCCGCCACCGCCGGCCGATGCCGCGCGCGCTGTGGGACCGCGCCATGCAGCTTTACGCACAGGCCCATGCCGATTCGGCGGGACGGCTGATCGTCACCGCCGAAACCCTGTTTCTGACCGGCTGGGCACCCGCCGAAACGCAGCAAAAGCCCCTGCGCCCCGGTTCGGCCGTCACCCGGCTGGCCGAGGCGCTGGGCACCCGTGAGACCCCGCTGGAACCCGCCAGCCAGCCGCGCCCATGCCGAGACGCTGATTGACCCCCCCTGCCAACCCGCTATGTCAGGGCAAACCGCAAAAGGACGCCAGCGATGCTTGACGCTCAGCCCGCCCGCTGCCCCATCGACCATGACACGCCCGGCACCGGGCGACTGGCGCATGCGCCGGCCGACCATCCGCCGGTGCCGCAGGCGAAAACCGGTGTTCTGATCGCCAATCTGGGCACACCGGACAATTACGACTACTGGTCGATGCGGCGCTATCTGAACGAATTCCTGTCCGACAAGCGGGTGATCGATTACCCCTCGTGGAAATGGCAGCCGCTTCTGCAGCTCATCATCCTGTCGAAGCGGCCCTTCACATCCGGCGCGAATTACAAATCGATCTGGAACCACGACAAGGGCGAAAGCCCGCTGATGACCATCACCAGGGACCAGACCGCCAAGATCGCCGCCCGGATGGAGGCGCGATTCGGCGGTGACGTGGTGGTCGATTTCTGCATGCGCTACGGCAACCCCTCTACCCGTTCGAAGGTACGCGCACTGGTCGAACAGGGCTGCGAGCGCATCCTGTTCTTCCCGCTCTACCCGCAATATGCCGGCGCCACCACGGCCACGGCGAATGACCAGTTCTTCCGCGCCCTGATGGAGGAAAAATGGCAACCCGCCGCACGCACGGTGCCGGCCTATTGCGACCATCCCGCCTATATCGAGGCGCTGGCGCAATCGGTCGAGCGGGCTTACGCCGCGGCTGAAGAGAAGCCCGAGGTGCTGGTGACGTCCTATCACGGCATGCCCCAGCGCTACCTGCGCGAGGGCGACCCGTACCATTGCCAATGCGCCAAGACCACGCGGCTTTTGCGCGAACGGCTGGGCTGGCCCGAGGACAAGGTGCAGACCACCTTCCAGTCGGTGTTCGGCTCGGAAGAATGGCTGCGCCCCTACACGGTGGATCATGTCGCCGAACTGGCGCGATCAGGCGTGAGGCGGCTGGCCGTGGTGGCCCCGGCCTTTTCGGCCGATTGCATCGAGACACTGGAAGAGATCAACGAGGAGATCCGCGAAAGCTTCGAGGAGGCTGGCGGCGAGAAATTCACCTATATCCCCTGCCTGAACGACGATGACGCGCATATCGCGGCGCTTTGTTCGGTGATCGAGGCAAATCTGCAGGGCTGGACAGCCTGAAACGGCGGCCCGGCGGAAAAGCATGAGCGGCAGGGCGGGAAAGGACGTGGCGCACGCCCCGTTGATGCGCCGGCCGTCATGGGTAAGCGCTGTGCACATGAAAAAACGGGGTGAAGCAAGCTTCACCCCGTTTTCTTTGCAGCGTGGTGTCTGCGCGATCAGCGCAGAGCGATCGCCAGGCCGACCAGCAGCAGGATCGGAACGATGATCCCGCCAACCGAGGACGACGAATGCGCCACGATGACTTCCGGCTCGATGACCGGCTCGATGATGGTGCCGGCCATGGCGGCCGAACCGGTGACTGCGATCAGAGCAGCAAGAGCAAGTTTCTTCATGGTAACCTCCAGATATCAGTGCGCCATCTAGGATGGACAGCACACCCCCAAGACGATGCCTCGTCACGTCCTGAAAGCACCTTGAGCCGGGAAATGCAACGGGTCTGTTGTTATCTGCGGGCCACTTACTGCGTCATGTCGTCAAATTGGCAACACCTTGACGCCCCGTTCACGCCTGATTGCACACCATCGGCCCGTTGCGATTTGTGTTTTCGAAAAACTCTCGCTAAAGCCAAGGGGTATTCTGACGGAAAAGCCAATGACCAGTCCTCATCTTGCCGCTCTCGCCGCGCTGACCGGGCTCGCAGCCTGCGCAACCGGCCCTATGTCTGCCACCCGGCTGGGCCCGGATGGGCGCCCCCTGCCCGTGATCTACCGCATCGGGCCGAATGACGGGCCGCGGATCCGGTCGCGCGTGCGCGACGGGATCAATACGGTGCGCAGCCAGCGCGGCCTGGCGGCGGTCGAGCTGAACGCCGACCTGACCACCGCCGCCGCCACCCATGCGCGCGACATGTCGCGCCAGTCCCGGGCATGGCATTTCGGCTCTGACGGGTCCACACCGATCGACCGGGTCACGCGGGTCGGCTATCAGGGGCGCTTTCTGGGCGAACTGGTGTCGGAAACCTTCGAGACAGAGCTGGAAACACTGACGATCTGGCTGGAAACGCCCGAAACCCGCGGCATCCTGCTGGACCCGGCGATGCGCGAGATCGGCTTTGCCTGGCATCAGGACGACAATGGAAAGCTATGGTGGTGCCTGACCACGGGCGACGGGGCCAGCGGCACGGCGACCAGCTGAAGGCAACCCACGCAGCACGCGGCCGTCACCCCGCCATCACCCTAGGCTTTTCGGCAACGCCGGCTGGCAACACACCGCCCCGCCGTCGATCCGACGCGAAACGGCGCACGGCATCGCCGAAGGCCGCGAATAACGGGCGCGACACCGGGTCGCTGCTGGCGCGCCATTCCGGGTGCCACTGCACGCCCAGGGCAAAACCGGGCGCCTGATCGACATGAATGGCCTCCGGCGTGCCGTCCGGGGCGTGACCGTCAACGATGATCCGTTCGCCCGGCTGACGGATGCCCTGACCGTGCAGCGTGTTGGTCATCACCTCCTGCGCACGCATCAGGCGATGGAACAGCCCGCCCTCGGTGAATCGGACCACATGGCGCAGGGCGAATTTCTCTTCCAGCGTACCCTCTGGCGGCATGCGGTGGTTCATCCGCCCCGGAAGTTCCCTGATTTCCGGGTCCAGCGTCCCGCCCAGCGCGACATTCATCTCCTGAAACCCGCGGCAGATGCCCAGAATCGGCTGCCCCCTTTCTACGCAGGCGCGCACCAGAGGCAAGGCGACGGCATCGCGGTTGCGGTCAAAGGCACCATGCGCGGGCGTCTCGGCCTCGCCATATTCCTCCGGATGCACATTGGGCCGCCCGCCGGTGAGCAGGATACCGTCACAGACTTCCAGCAACTCCTCGACCCGCACGAAACGCGGGTCCGACGGGATCAGCAGCGGCAGACAGCCAGAGACCTCAGCCACCGCCTCGCTGTTCATCGTGCCCCCGGCATGGGTGGGGTACTGGTCGTTGATCAGATAGCTGTTGCCGATGATACCGACGACGGGACGGTGCATGCGCCTCTCCTGTATCCTGCGCAGAACATAAGGGGTCACGGCCCCATGGTCGAGACTCGTCGCGCGATCCGGCCACACTCTGCCCTCAAGCCTTTGTCAAATCGCCCGCCATTACGGCATCGCAGCCCGTGCCCGGAGATTTTCGCGCGCGTCGGCAGCGTTCGGAACAATGCCGGACGGCGTCCCAGTCCCGCGCCCATTTGCGCCGCCAGACAATGGGGCGACCACAGGTGGCACAAGGCTTCTGAGGCAGATCGCCTTTTCGTCGCATCTGACCTGCCCCCAAGAAACCGGGCCATTCAAAAGGAGAGTTTGTTCTTGTAACGTTCGTCAGAACAAGGAGAACAGACGATGCGCAAATCACGTTTCACCGAAGAACAGATCGTGGGGAT
>SKHK01000006.1 GCA_007117005.1 Paracoccaceae bacterium | reverse complement strand
CCAGCGCCATCACCTGCGCCGGTACCATCACGGCCGGCAGGACGCGGGCCAGTTCGCTCTTCAGTTCCGCGGCGCGTGCGGCGGGGCAACCCGTGACATAGGCCAGCAGCCTGACATCCCCGCCATCGCCCTGACGAGCCACCACGCAGGCCTGCGCCACCCCGGTGCATTGCTCCAAGGCGCCCTCTATCTCGCCCACTTCGATACGATGGCCGCGGATTTTCACCTGCCCATCGGCGCGGCCCAGGAAATCCAGACTGCCATCCGCGTTCATGCGTACCAGATCGCCGGTGCCGTAAAGACGCCCCTGGCCAAGCTGATCACCGCGGAAACGGTCATGCGTCAGATCCGGGCGGTTCCAGTAGCCCCGCGCCACGCCGGCGCCGCCGATCCACAACTCGCCCTCGAAACCTACGGGCACGGGGCGCATGGCGTCATCAAGGACGCGCAGCACCGTGTTGGCGATGGGCTTGCCCAGCCGGGCCACGGTGCCCGTGCCATCGGCCATGCCGGTGGTGGACCATATGGTCGTTTCAGTCGGCCCGTACATGTTCTGCACCGGCCGGCCCGTGACCTCCTGCAGCGCGCCCGCCAGAGAGGCTGGCAGCGCCTCGCCGCCGATCATCACATTCTGCACGCGCCCCAGCGCGTTGCGGGCGCCGTCATCGGCCATCAGCAGCCGGGCCATGGACGGGGTGCATTGCAGATGCGTGACGCCGTGGCGTCTGATCTGCCCGGCCAGAGACAGGTCGTCATCGCGCAGCGCGGTCGGCAGATTGGCGCGGCGCAGCACTTCGGCCAGCGGGTACAGCCCCTCCAGCACCTGATCCGAGGCGATGCCGTAATCGATCAGACAGGCAACTTCGCCCACGCCGATGGCCTTCAGCTGCTCGACGCGCGCCAAACAGTCATCGACCGTGCCGAACAGGCCCGATTCCTCGAAATAGCGGTTGAAGGCATAGTCCAGCACGCCCTCGACCTCGTCCTGGCTGAGCGAGGTCAGGTCGATATCCATGGGGCTGCTGGCGCCTTCGGGGCGTTTGAAGGCAGGGAAGGACCAGGCGTATTGCTTGACCAACCCGGCCGCGGCCTGAAGATAGCTTTTCATCGGCCCGCGCGCGGTTTCACGGGCCAGTTCACGCGAGCGCGCGACATAGGTATGCAGCATCAGCGTGACGGTATGATCCGCCGGGTCGCGCCCGGCTTTGCGCAGCGCATCATGATAGACGCCAATCATGCGCGCGACATCGTCGATCGACTGGCCCAGCAGGTGGGTCAGGACATTGGCGCCGATCTCGCCGGCCTCGCGCCAGGTGTCGGGGTTGCCGGCGATGGTCAGCCAAAGCGGCAGTTCCTTCGATACCGGGCGGGGCAGTGACTGAACGGTGACCAATTCGCCGCCCCGGTCCAACGCCACCTCCTCGCCGCGCCACAGGCGGCGCACAGTGTCGATGGTTTCGAACATCGCCTTCTTGTTGTTGGGCGGCGCGTTTTCCGGCCGCAGCACGAAATCGACCGGGTGCCAGCCGGATGCGATGCCCAGCCCCGCGCGCCCGCCGGTCAGGTTGTCGATGACGGCCCATTCCTCGGCGATGCGCAGGGGGTGGTGCAGCGGTGCCACCACGGAACCCGCGCGCACGTCGATGTTTTTCGTGACCGCCGCCACGGCCGCACCGGTGACAGAGGGGTTGGGGTAAGGCCCGCCAAAGGCGTGGAAATGCCGTTCAGGCGTCCAGACGGCGCGAAAGCCATGGGTGTCGGCAAAGCGCGCGCCCTCCAGCAGCAATTCGTATTTGCGCGGGCCCGGTCCGTCGTCATTGCCCCAGTAGAAGAGGCTCATTTCCATGGGTTTTTCGCTGATCACCGGCCCGTTACCAGACAGGCGGAGCTTGCCCTCGTCCGAGGTCATAACGACCTTGAACCCGCGCGCCAGCGTCCAGAACAGTTCCAGCACCGAGATATCGAAATTGATCGAGGTCAGCGCCAGCCAGACGCCCCCTTGCGCGTGGTCGATCCGCGCATCCATGCCGATAAAGAAATTCGACACGTTGCGATGTTCGATCATCACGCCCTTTGGCCGGCCGGTAGAGCCGGAGGTGTAGATCAGATAGGCCAGATCGTCCCCGCCGGTATCGGTTTCGGGCGGTGTTTCGGCGGCGGTCTGCAGGCGCGTGTCGGTATCCAGCACCAGCAGCGCGGCGGCATGGGGCGGCAGGTCGCCCACCAGCGTGGATTGCGTGACAATGACCGGGGCGGCGCTGTCGGTCAGGTAATGCGCCAGACGGTCGGCCGGATAGGCCGGGTCCATCGGCACATAGGCGCCCCCCGCCTTCAGGATGCCCAGCGCGCCGATCATCATGTCCAGCGACCGCTGCGTGCACAGCGCCACCGGCACATTCGGCCCCACGCCCATGGTTTGCAGCACATGGGCAACGCGGTTGGCGCGGCGGTCCAGTTCGCGGTAACTGAGGGTCTGATCCTCGAATACCAGCGCGGTGGCGTCCGGGCTGCGTTGCACCTGGGCCTGGAACAGGGCGTGGATGGTGGCGGTTTCGTCAAACGATTGCGCGTTGTCGTTCAGCGCGCGGGTCAGGGCCGCCTCGCCGGGGGTCAGCAGGTCAAGCGTGGCAATCGGCGCTTCGTCATCCGCCATCGCCAGATGCGCGATACGCGCGGCCCACAGGTCAAGCTGCGCCTCATCCATCCGCCCCGTATCGGCCGCCAGCACCGCGCCACCGTCCCGCGTCAGCACGCAAAGCGCGGCGCCGGGCAGCGGGGCGCCGGTTTCCGACAGCGCAAAGGCCGGGGTGGCAAGCGGCGCCAGCGCGGGTTCCCGCGCGATCAGGTCACGGGGGAAACCGGGCCAGCGCTCTGCCCGTTCCGCACTGGCCAGAATGGTGCCTTCCAGATCGTCCAGACACTGACCCTGCGGCTGCATTGGAACCCAGGGCATGACGTCATGGGGCGCCAGGGCCACCATGTCCGGCAGGCCAGCCGGGAGATGGCCCATACCCGTGGCGTCGTCGCCAAGCCCGGCATAGGCCGCCACAACGGCCGCCGCACGCCGGGCAGTGATCCCGTCCGGCAGCGCGCGTTCCGCATGGGTGCCGGTTGCCGCATCAGGCCCGGCAAGGCCGTGCGGGGTGAAGGGCTGGAAGCTGGCAAGCATTTGCGTCCAGGCTGCCTCTCCCGGTGCAAGCCGGCGCAGCGCCGTGTCGATGCCGGTGCTGTCGGTGACGTTCAGAACAGCGCCGACGGCCGCCACGCTGTGCCCGGCCACGGGCAGCCCCTGCAGGCAGGTCAGGCCGGAAAGGCGCACCGCCCCCTGCCCGCACGCCACGGTGAGCGCGGTGTCATCAACGGCCAGCACCACCCCGGGCTG
>SKHK01000143.1 GCA_007117005.1 Paracoccaceae bacterium | reverse complement strand
CGCCTCAGCGCCGCGGGGCGAAAAGCCGGTAATACAGCCAGTCCGGCAGGAACTGCGACAGCCGGAACACCCGCGAAAAGAAAGCCGGAAAGCTCATCTTGAACCGATCGCCGCCCATGTGGTCGAACATCAGCGCCGCCGCCGGGTCCGGGTCCATGATGAAGGGCATGGCGAATTCGTTCTTTTCGGTCAGTCTGGTGCGGATGAAACCCGGATTGACCAGCTGTACCTGCACGCCCGTCCCGCGCAGATCGGCATACATGGATTCGGCCAGAACCATCAGCCCGGCCTTTGACGCGCCATAACCGATGGAACCCGGCAAGCCCCGGAACCCGGCCAGGGACCCGGTCAGCACCACATGGCCCGCGCCGCGTTCCACCATCACCGGCAAGGCCACGCCCGCCACCCGCGCCGCGCCCGTCAGGTTGATGTCGCACATGGCTTCCACCTGCTCGGCGTCCCATTTCTGCGCGAATTGCGGCCAGTAGACCCCGGCCAGATAGACCAGGCCGTCAACCGGCCCCGCCGCCTGCGCCGCCGCGCGGACCGAGGTCAGATCGCCCACATCCACCGGCACCACCGTCGCCCTGCCTGGCAGGCTGTCGGCCAGCGCCTGCAACCGTTCCTCGCTGCGCGCGCTCAGCACCAGCTCCACGCCCGCGCGGCTCATCCGTTCGGCCAGTGCGCGGCCCAGCCCCTCGCTCGCACCGACCAGCCAGTATCTTTTGCCCTGCCATTCCCGCATCTGCCCGCCGCCCGTTCAGACCGGCATGCGGCGCATGGTCGCCACCAGTTCGGCCACCTTGATGCCGAATTTACGGAACTGGCTGCGGTTGATGATGGTGCCGTTCTCGGTAACATACATCCAGTCGGTCACATCCAGCGACCATCCACCCGCGCTTTCGGGCAGGCGGATGCGGTACTTCAACTGCAGCGCCGCGCCCTCCTGTTGGCCGGTGCCCTGGCCAACCAGGTCATCCGCCTCAGCCCGCACGCGCCCGTCATTGCCCAGCGTCAGCCGCCATTGCCGGTGCTGCTCGTTGCCGCCGGCGTAGCGGAAATGCTCGTCCAACACGCCGCGATTGCCGTCCCAGCGCCCTTCCATCTCCGCAACGAAGCGCGAGGTGACGCGGCCCGTCGGGCCATAGATCACGCCCTCGCACAGGATCGGGCCACTGAGGTGGTGACGGATATCCATCGCCGGCTCGATGCCGGCGTAATCCTGCGGACGCTGGGCGGAAAAGCCAAGGAAGCGGGTTCGAGCAAACAGAAACACCGCCAGAAGAACGAAACCGATAAAGAACCACATCATCTCAGGCATGTAATGGCGCCTCCTTTTCAAGCGGGGTGGTGGCCAGCAGGGCGATGGCTAGCAGTTTCAGCACGCAGGGCACCAGCGCATAGGCCAGCCCCAGCGAGATCAGCGCGCGTTCCGGGCTGTCCGGTCCGGCGAAACCCTGCGCCTGCAGGAAGGGCAGCACGGTGATCGCCGCCAGCGCCAGTGTCGCCTTGGACACGAAGGCCCAAAGCGCGAAGCCGGTCGCCGCATCGGGGATCACCCGCGCCATGCGGCGGGCAAAGATGGCCGACAGAAGCGTCAGATCAGCGCCCAGCGCGGCGCCGGTCGCCACGCAGATGACGGCGAAAAGCCAGACATTGCCCGGCCCCAGCGGCGCGGCAAAGGCAAAGGCGACGATGGCCAGCGCCATGGCCGAGATCAGCACCCGCCGGGCGCCATAGCGCGCGGCCGCCTTGGCCCAGAACGGGGCGGCGGCGGCGGCGGAGAGGAAGAACAGCAGCAACAGCGGCCCCTCCCAGCCCGGCGCGGCAAGCCGGCTTTCGACATAGAACAGGAACAGCGTGGAACTGACCGCCACCGGGGCGGCGTTCAGCAGCGCCACCAGCAGCAGCCGGCGCGCGATGGCATCGCCCAGCACGGCGCGGAAATCGGCCAGCGCGGTGGTGCCTGTACCCGCCGCCGGGGCCAGCCATTCCCGGCGCATCACCCAGAGCGTGCCCAGCACGAAGGCAGCGAACAGGATCGCAAAGGCCTCGAACGGCGGGTTCGGCCCCAGCGCCAGCAGGGTCGGCGCGGCAGCCGCAGCACAAACGCCCAGCAGCGCCCCGGTCTCGCGCCAGGCGGCCAGGCGGATATGGCCGTTTTCCCCCATGCCCTCGCCCTTTGGTACGCCTTGGGCGTAGAAGCACATGGTCAGAAAGCTGAAGGCACTGAACAGGCCGGTCAGCGTCAGCGCAAACCACACAAGCGGCGCGATGGGTGGCTCCACGGCAAAAAGCCCCAGCATCGACAGCGCCATCAACATACCGGCACCGGCCACCATCGCCTGCCGGTAGCGGCGGGTGGCATGGGCCAGCCAGCCCAGCGCCGGGTCCTGCACGAAATCGATCAGCCGCAGCGCAAACAGCACCGTACCCAGCGCCGCCAGCCCCACGCCGTATTCATCGACGTAGAATTTCGGCGCGTGGATGTAGATGGGCAGCCCGGCCATGGCCAGCATGGCGGCAAACGCCGCCCAGGCCCCGGGATGGCCCGAGGCGCCAAGGCCCATACGGGCGATCACCGGGATACCTCTTGCGCGGGCGGCGCGGGCCGGGCGCTGTAGCGCGCGCCCTTCCACCACAGTTTCAGCGCCTGCCAGTGGATCAGCGCCAGCACCCGGCGCGAGCCGAAGGGCCGGCGCAGCATCGCGCCCATCAATCCTGCCATGCTGGCCGGCCGGCGCGGGCCGGTCAGCGTAGCCACCAGCCCGCCCTCGGCGCCGCCGGCGGCATGGCCGTAATCGATACGAATATTGATCTTCTGCTGGGTGATGTCGAAACGGAAGCGATAGCCCCCCTCAACCGGCTGGAAGGGCGAGACATGGAAGATCTTCCGCGCCGTCAGATCCTCGGCCCCGGTGATGGGGCGCTGGTCGTCGTGGTGGCACAGGTATGAATGACGGTCGCCGAAGGTGTTGTTGACCTCTGCAATCACACAACGCAGCGTGCCGTCCTGCCCGTGGCAGAGCCAGAAGCTGACCGGGTTGAACACATGGCCCAGCACGCGCGGCTGCGCCAGCAGAAGGATGCGCCCGTCGGCGCGGTCCAGTCCGGCCTGCGCCAGCACCTGCCGCACCCAGGCCGCGCCCTGCCCGGCGCCGCGCGCGCCGCCGTGATCGACGTCATGCAGCGACACTGGCCAGCGGCGGTTGCGGCGAAATAGCGCCGGGGCCTGCAGGCCTGTGTCCTCGGCATCCAGCAACAGGTAATCCACGCCATAGGTGAAACGGTTCGCCACCGCCCCCCTGCGCCCGTGAAAGGTGCGCCCGGCCAGATGTTCCAGATGGCTCACGCCACCGCCCCCATGCGTTCGGCATCGCTTTCCATCGCCTGCACCACATCCACGGCCGAGGCGAAGCCGTCCTCGTGAAATCCGTTGCGCATCCATGCGCCGCAGAACCAGGTGTTCCGGCTGCCGTTGAAGCCCCGGATCCGATCCTGCGCGGCAAAGGCGGCCAGATCATAGACCGGGTGGCGGAAGGTGTGGGTATCGTAGATCAGCCGCTCGTCGATGGGCCGGGTGGGGTTCAGCGTGACGATATGCAGGTCATCGTGCGGGATCGGCTGCAGCGAGTTCATCCAGTAGGAAAGGCTGATCTTTTCCCGGCAGGCCGGGCTGTGCTCGGTGTAGGTCCAGCTGGCCCAGACCTTTTGCCGCTTGGGCATGATGCCGGCATCGGCATGCAGGACGGCATGGTTGTCCTGATAGCCCACCGCGCCCAGCGCCTTTGCCTCGTCACCAGACGGATCGGCCAGCAGCGATAGCGCCACATCGGAATGCGTGGCCAGGATCACCTCGTCGAAGGCCTCCCATTCCGCCCCTTGCAGCCGGACCTCCACCCCCGGTCCGGGCCGGCGGATACCGTGCACCGGTGCCCCCTTGCGGATATCCACGCCACGCGCCAGCAGATCAGCCTCCAGCCGGCGCACGTATTCGACGGACCCGCCCTGCACGGTCATCCATTGGTGCTGGCCGCTATAGCCCAGCAGCGCGTGGTTGCGGAAGAAATCAACCATCGCGCGGGCGGGGAAATCCATGATCTGTGATTTGGGCGTGGACCAGATGGCACCGGAAAACGGCTGGATGTAACGCTCGCGGAACCAGCGGCCCAGGCCCAGGGTATCGGCCAGATCGCCGATCGTCATGCCGGGGGTCGCAGCCTCCTCTGCCCGGGCGTTGAAGCGCAGGATGTCGCGGATCATGCGCAAAAAGCGCGGGTCGGCAATGTTGCGCCGCGCGGCAAATATCTGGTCAAGGGAATTCAGGTTGTATTCGCAGCGGCCGTTGTCGAAGGATGCGCCGAAGCTCATGTTCGACGGCACGGTGGGCACGCCCAGCGCCTCGAACATGGCGGTCAGGTTCGGATAGTTGGTGTTGTTGAACACGATGAAGCCGGTATCGACCGGCTGATCACCGCGCTTTCCGGCAGTGACCGTGCGCGCATGCCCGCCCAGGCGCGCCGCGGCCTCGATCAGTGTGACCTGCGCGCCCGGTGCCAGCAGCCAGGCTGCCGCCATGCCAGAGATGCCGGCCCCGATAACAGCGATGCGGCGCGTTGAAAGAGGGCGATGTTCGAATGGCATGCAGGATATCCTTGGACATTTCAACGTGTATACGCCGCGCACTTCGGCACGGATTTCTTTTCGTATTGATTATGTTTCGGAGATTTTTGTGATCCGGCTTTCAGGCGGCGGCGTATCCCGACCATGTTGCAGACAATCGTCGAAACGTCGATAGACACCGTTCAGGCCGGGATGGTCCGGTCCGAGTCGGTCACCAGGGCGGACAAGCCCGGGGAGGCGTCGGTGTCCAAACTTGTCGGCAAAGACGAAATGAACGGAACTGCTGAGTGGGTGGCCGAGATGCTGCTCGTCGCTTCGAACAGTGACGAGGCGGCGTTTGCGCATCTTTTCGGCCATTTCGGCCCGCGCGTTAAGGCGTTCCTGATCAAGTCAGGTACCGAACCGGCCGTAGCAGAGGAATGCATGCAGGAAGTGATGGCAACGGTCTGGCAGAAGGCGCACATGTTCGATCCCGCGCGCGCCAGCGTGGCGACCTGGATCTTCACGATAGCGCGCAACCGGCGGATCGACATTCTGCGCCGCTCCCGCAGACCGGAGCCCGAAGATCTGCCCTGGGGGCCTGAACCGGAGGCGGACCCCGCTGACGCCGTAAGCCTGCAGCAGGAAAGCAGAATTCTGGGAGAGGCGCTGAAAGACCTCCCCGATAAGCAAAGGGAACTGATCGAAAAGGCCTATTTCGGCGACATGACCCACGGGGAAATCGCCAGAGTAACCGGTCTGCCCCTGGGCACGATCAAATCCAGAATACGACTGGCGTTGGAAAAACTGCGCCAGTCCATGACGTGAAGGTAACGACGATGATCCGTCATCATCTCTCGGACGCCCTGCTGATGGGCTACAGCGCCGGGCAACTGCCCGAAGCATTCAATCTGGTCGTGGCGAGCCATATTTCGATGTGTGACGAATGTCGCGCCCGGCTGGCCAGTTTCGACGCTGTCGGAGGCGCCCTTCTGGATGCTTCGGTGGATGATCTGGGCGAAAGCGATGCGGCCGTGCCGGAAAGCAGCCTCGCCGCGACCATGGCCCGCATCCGCGCCGCTGGGCCCGTAGAACGCACGCGGCCGCAGGTGGCACCGCGCCGCGGTCTGCTGCCGGCACCACTGAGCCGCTATGTCGGCGGCGATCTGGACGCAATCCGCTGGAAACCTGTGGGCGGTGGCGTGCGTCAGGCCATTTTGCCGACCGACAAGGCCGCATCCGCGCGCCTGCTGTTCATTCCCGCCGGCGCCGCGGTCCCGGATCATGGCCATCGCGGGACGGAACTGACCCTGGTCCTGCAGGGCGCGTTCAGCGACGCATCCGAGCGCTTCGGGCCCGGCGACCTTGAAATCGCCACCGCCGCCGACGAACACAGCCCGGTGGCAGAGCAGGGGATGGATTGCATCTGCCTGGCGGCCACGGATGCCCCACTGAAATTCAACACGCTGTTGCCGCGCATGCTGCAGCCGTTCCTGCGTATCTAGGGTTAGAGCCGCTAGGCAAACAGGGGCGCGCATGCTATCGGTAGTGGCATGAGCGCCCCCAGCCGCAAGATAGAGCCGACCCGGCCACCGCGCATCCGTCAACTCGATGACACTGCGGCGAACCGCATCGCCGCGGGAGAGGTCGTCGAGCGCCCGGCCTCTGCCGTGAAGGAGTTGGTCGAAAACGCGCTCGACGCCGGTGCGCAGCGGGTCGAGATCACCTATGCCCATGGCGGCAAGACGCTGATCCGGGTCAGCGATGACGGGCATGGCATGACGCCTGACGATCTGCCGCTGGCGCTGTCGCGCCATGCCACCTCCAAGATCGATGGCACCGACCTTTTGAACATACATTCCTTCGGCTTCCGGGGCGAGGCGCTGCCCAGCCTGGGCGCCGTGGGGCGGTTGAGCGTCGCCTCGCGCGCAGCGGGGGCCGAGGGTGCGCGAATCACGGTCGATGGCGGGCGGCTTGGCCCCGTGGAACCGGCCGCACTGAACCCCGGCACGCGGATCGAGTTGCGCGATCTCTTTCATGCCACGCCGGCGCGGCTGAAATTCATGCGCTCGGATCAGGCCGAGGCTAAGGCGGTGGCCGATGTCATCCGCCGCCTGGCCATGGCGGCGCCCGATGTGGGCTTTACCCTGACCGACGTTACCGGTGGAAAGGAACGCCAGGTCCTGCGGCTGGACGCGGAACAGGGCGATCTGTTTCAGGCGCTGGAGGCGCGACTTGCGCGGCTGCTGGGCCGCGACTTTGCCGCCAACGCCATCGCGATCGATGCCGAACGCGAGGGCATTCGCCTGTCCGGTCAGGCAGCGCTGCCCGCCTATTCCCGCGGCGCGGCGGTGGAGCAGTTCCTGTTCGTCAACGGCCGCCCGGTGCGCGACAAGCTGCTGCTGGGCGCCCTGCGCGCGGCCTATGGCGACCTGATGCCGCGGGACCGTCACCCGGCGGCGGCGCTGTTCATCGACTGCCCGCCGGAACGGGTCGATGTGAACGTGCACCCTGCCAAGGCCGAAGTGCGCTTTCGGGACCCCGCGCTGGTACGCGGGTTGGTCGTTTCCGGTCTGCGCCATAGCCTGGCCGAGGCCGGGCATCGCGGCGCCACCATCCTGTCCGACGCCGCGCTGGGCACGTTCCGCGCCGAGGGCATGGCAAGCGCCAAGGGCCAGCCCGCACCGGCCAGCCCCCGTTTCTGGTCGACGCCGCGCCCCTCGGCCCCGGCGCTGGCAGATGCGCTGCATGCCCAGGCGCCCGCACCTGGTCTTGCCGAACGCGCGCAGCCCTTCGACGGTGAAACTCCCTCGGCGCGGGTCGAGCCCGAAAGCGGCCCGGTCGATGCCCCCCTCGGCGCCGCCCGCGCGCAGGTGCATGAGAATTACATCATCGCCCAGACCCGCGACGGGGTGGTGATCGTGGATCAGCATGCCGCCCATGAGCGGCTGGTCTATGAGCGCCTGAAGGCCCAGCGCGCGCGCGATGGCGTGGCCGCGCAGGCCCTGCTTATCCCCGAAATCGTCACCCTGCGGCCCGGCGAGGCGGCTCTGCTGGCCGGGCAGGCCCAGGTCCTGGCCGCGCTGGGTCTGGTGGTGGAACCCTTCGGCGGCGAGGCCCTGGCCGTGCGCGCGACTCCCGCCGCGCTGGGCCCGGTCGATGCCGCCGCCCTGCTGCGTGATATCGCCGACGCGCTGGCCGACAATGCCGCAGGTGACGTGCTGGAAAGCCGCATCGACGCCCTGCTCAGCCGCATGGCCTGCCACGGCTCTGTCCGCTCCGGCCGGCGCATGAGCGGCGAGGAGATGAACGCGCTTCTGCGGCAGATGGAAGCCACGCCCCATTCCGGGCAGTGCAACCATGGCCGCCCCACATGGGTGGCGTTGTCGCTGGCCGATATCGAACGGCTTTTCGCCCGGCGCTGATCCGGGCTTAACCCCCCTTTCACGTCTGTCGCCTATTCATGAAGACGGGTGAAAGAACGGGTGATGGTATGAGCCGGCGAAACAACGCCGCGCCAGTGATCATCAAACGGAAGAAAGTTGTCGGCGGGCATGGCCACCACGGTGGCGCCTGGAAGGTTGCCTTTGCCGATTTCGCAACCGCGATGATGGCTTTCTTCCTGATGATGTGGCTGCTGGGCGCGACAACCGAATCACAACGGCGGGGTCTGGCGGATTACTTCAATCCGACGATCCCCCTGCATCGCATCGCCTCGGGTGGCGAGGGGCTGCTTGGGGGCGAGGATGCAAGCGCGCAGGAAGCCACCTCGCCCGGACAGCACCCGATGACCGAGGACACCGAGAACGAGACCCTGGACGCACCACCGGCAGAGGCGCTGGAAGACCTGGCCCGCCGCTTGCATGGCATGGGTGGGGAAAGCGCCGTCATGGCCGAGGCGCTGCGCCATGTCGTCACTCGCGTGACCGATGAGGGGCTGATCATCGAGATCTTCGACCTGCCCGACAGTCCGCTGTTCGAGACTGATTCGGCAACGCCGCGGCCGGTCCTGTCGCTGATCGCCGGCGTGCTGGCCAGCACGATGGAAGTGGTCACCAATCCCGCCGCCATAGAGGGGCATACCCGCAGCTACAGCCTGGTGCAGCGCGCCGACCCGCGCTGGGGCCTGTCGACAGAACGAGCCCAAGCGATGCGGCAGTTGCTGTCGGACGCCGGGCTGGACGAGGCGCGGGTGGCACGCGTGACCGGGCATGCCGACCGCAGACCAGCGGAACGCAACCCGATGTCCAGCCGCAACAACCGGCTGGAGGTGATCCTGCTGCGCCAGATGCGCTGAGCCGGAGCCGCTGCGGCTACCCGCTGCAGCCTGCCCGCCAAGCCGAAACATTCTCGGCAATGATGACTGTATCCGCATCTGTTAGGGTGGCATTAAGACCGTGCATGCAAGTCTCGCCGCAAGCTCCAGCAGCGGCACGAAAGGGATCTGCATGTCGACGCTCTATTCTTCGTTCAATGCCAGCATCAGCGGCCTGAACGCGAACGCCACGCGGCTTTCGGCAATCTCGGACAACATCGCCAATTCGGGCACGGCCGGCTATCGGCGGCTGAATACCTCGTTTCACTCCATGGTCCTGTCCGGCAGCGGGCAGGGCAGCTACATGGCCGGCGGGGTGCGCGCGACGACCACGCGCATGATCGGCGAAAGCGGCGCGCTGAGCACCACGAACAACGCCACCGATCTGGCGGTCAACGGGCGCGGCTTCCTGCCTGTGACGACCGAGGCCGCGCTGGGCGGCGGCGGCAATGTGCCGCTGATGATGATGACCACCGGCTCCTTCAGCCCGGATGCGCAGGGCATCCTGCGCAATGAGACGGGGATGGTCCTGCTGGGCTGGCCCACCGGCCGCGACGGCTCGGTCGGCACGCCGCCGCGCGATTCGCTGGGCAGTCTGCAACCCATCCAGATCAACCGCGACCGATTCGTACCCGAACCGACCACGGAAATGCGGATGCGGATCAACCTGCCGGCGACCGACACCCGCGCCGGCTCTGATGGCAGCGCCCGGGCGATGTCGCTGGAATATTACAGTCCTGTCGGTTCGACAGAGCGTCTGGGCGTCAGCTTTGAGCCGGATGTGCCCGCAAGCGGTGTGTCGAACACCTGGACCATGCAGATCACCAACCCCAATGATGGCGACACGGTGATCGGCGAATACACCATCACCTTTGCGGACAGCATGCCTGACGCCGGCAGGATCGTCTCCGTCACGCAGCCGGCCGGCGCGCCCGGCGGGGCCTATGACCCGGATACCGGGACCCTGCGGATCGAGGTTGACGGACAGGAGATCGATTTCGATATCGGGCGTCCAGGCAGCACCGATTCCCTGTCGCAGATGGCCAGCAGTTTCGAACCGGTCGAGGTGAACCGCAACGGGGCCCCCATACAGTCCCTGATCGGGGTCGAGGTCGATGCCAACGGCATGGTCAGAGCGACCTATGATTCCGGTCTGATCCGCGTCATCGCGCAGATCCCGCTTGTTGATGTGCCCAACCCGAACGGTCTGGAATCCCTAGACAATCAGGCCTTTCGTGTTTCTGCCACCAGCGGCCCCCTGTTCCTGTGGAACGCCGGCGATGGACCGACCGGCCAGATCGTCGGTTACGCGCTGGAGGGGTCCGGCACCGATGTCGCCGCCGAATTGACCAGCATGATCCAGACCCAGCGCGCCTATTCCTCCAATGCAAAGGTCATCCAGACGGTGGACGAGATGCTGCAGGAAACCACCAACATGAAGCGCTGAGCCCGGCCGGGGCGTCAGCCCGGGCGCAAGGCCTTCCGGCGCCACGGGCAGCCACCGCCTGCGATAAGGAGAAACCCTGATGAGTCTCGCCAACGCCTTCAACACAGCGGTCACCGGCCTGCAGGCTTCGGCACGCGGCGTCGGGGTGACCTCCTCGAACATTGCCAATGCCATGGTCGATGGGCACGCAGCCCGAAAGCTCCACCTGGGCACAGCGCCCGGCGGCAGCGGCGGCGTCACGGTAAACGCCATCACGCGCCAGACCGACCCGGCCATGGCCGGGCTGCTGCGGCAGGCGGCCTCGGACAGCGCAAAGGCGGCGCCGGTGGCGACCTTCCTGAACCAGATGGAGGCGCGATTCGGCCTGCCCGGCGATGACAGCGGTCTCGCCGGCCGGGCCGCCGCGCTCGAAAGCGCGCTGAGCGATGCGGCGGACCGTCCTGATCTGGACTATCGGCTCACAGCCGTCGCCGAAGCAGCCGAAAAGCTGGTGGCGGGTTTCAACGGCATGGAACGGGACATCCAGGCACAGCGACTGTCCGCCGACCGCGCGATCGCCCGCGAGGTGGAGACGCTGAACACCGGCCTTGAAGAGATCGCACGCCTGAACGCCGCAATCTTGGGCAGCGACCGAAACGGACCGCTGGCGCTGGACCTGCTGGATCGACGCGACCAGCAGATCGCCGAACTGTCCCGGGTGGTGCCGATCCAGACCCTGCCTCGCGCCAATGGTCAACTGGCGCTCTACACCAGCAGCGGCGAGATGCTGCTCGACGGCACCCGACCGGTGCGGATCGGCTTCTCTCCCAGTCCGGGTATGACCGCGGCGCAAAGCGCCACAAACGGAGGGCTTTCAGGTCTGACAGCAGACGGTCGTCCGGTCTCTGCCCTACCCGGTGGCACGCTGGATGGCGGCGCCCTCGCAGCGCAGTTCACCATCCGCGACGAGACGGCGCCTGCCCTGCAATCCGCGCTCGACACACTGGCAACGGGGCTGCTGCAGCGCTTCCAGGCGCCGGGCATCGACCCCAGTCTTCCAGCCGGGGCCATGGGGCTTTTCTCTGACAACGGGGCACCGGCCGGGACCGCACCGTCGCCCGGGGTCGCCGGCAGGCTGGCCATCAACCCACTGATCAGCGCAGCAGGCGACAACGAGGCCTGGCGCCTGCGCGACGGACTTGGCGCCGCGGCACCCGGCGCCGTGGGCGATCCCTCGCAACTGCAGCGCTGGATGGGGGCGCTGGATGCCCCCGTGCAAACAGTACCCGGTGGCGCGCAGCGCAGCTTCTCCGACCAGATCGGCCATGCTGCCGGGGAACTCAGCATGAGCCGGCAGAACGCCGAGAACAGGCAGGTCGCGGCGGAAAGCCGCCTCGGCACGCTGCGCGACGCCGCCACCGCCGCAGGCATCGACACCGATGCAGAATTGCAGACCCTGCTGATGCAGGAGAAAGCCTATACCGCGAATGCACGCACGCTGCAGGTCATCGACGACCTGTTCCGTCGCCTTTTGGAGATCTGATATGCCCTCCGCCAACTTCAGCCTGTCCGCCCTGCCACAGGAACTGCAACGCCGCGGGGGCGGCCTGCGCCAGTCGCTTTCTCAGCATTTGACCACAGTCACGACAGGGCGCGCCGCGGCCCCACAGCGCCACCTGCAGGGTGACCTTGCGCCGCTGCACGCAATCGAAAGCCGAACCACCCGCATCCATGCAGAAGAGCGCGGGGTGAAGCAGCAGGGGATCCGCCTTCAGGTGATGCAGGAAAGTCTGGAAACAGTGCATAAGGCTCAAGAGGGATTGTCCGATCAACTGAAGAAGGCAGTACTGGCCTGGTCCCTGCCCGGCACGGATAGCGTCGCGGGGCGGAATGCTCTTCAGGCCCTGGACAACACGGTGTCCGCGCTGCGCCAGCCCGTCGCGGGTCAGCATCTCTTCGCAGGCGTGCAGTCGGACCAGGCACCGCTGCCACCCGCCCGCGACCTTCTGGCCGCCGCGGCGAACGCGGTGGCAGGACTGACATCAGCCGATGATGTCGCCGCGGCACTGGACGATTTCTTCCTGGCACCGAATGGCGTGTTCGAGAGCCAGATCTACCGCGGTGGCGCGGCACTGCCGGACGGCACGCTGCCAACCGCCGCCGACCCGGCGCTGCGCGCGCATCTTGCCGGCGTCACCATGGCCGCCCTCCTGTCGACCCAGACCGACGTCACCGCGCCCGATCAGCGCAAGGCGCTGGCCAGCAAGGCCGCCGCGCGCCTGGACAGCGCGACGGGCCCCTTGACCGCTGTCGCCGCCCATGTCGGCATCGCGCAGCAGGCGACGGCAGAGCGCCTGATCCGCCTCGAAAGCGAAACGCTGGCCCTGGAACAAAGCCGCGAGGCGCTGATCGGCATTGACCCGTATCTGGCCGCCACACAACTGGAAGAAACCCGGGTCGCGCTGGAAACACTTTACGCCGTGACCGCCCGGGTTTCCCGGCTCAACTTCGCGGAGTTCATGCGATGACCCAAAGCACCCCTCAGGTACAGACCCCCATGGCCGCCGGACGTCCGGCGCGCGTGACGCGCGACATGTCGCAAGGGGCTGCTTTGCCAGAAAGGCGCAGTGCGCGCAGGCGGGGGGTGTTGCAGTTCTTCGTTCTGGCTCTGATGCTGCTGGCCCTGCCGACAGCCGCGCTCTCGAATGTACGGCTGAAGGATCTCGTTGAATTCGATGGCGTGCGTGGCAACGATCTGGTCGGCTATGGCCTGATCGTCGGGCTGAACGGCACTGGGGACGGGATCCGCAACGCCCCCTTCACCGAAGACATCATGACCGGCATCCTGGAACGGCTGGGCGTCAACGTGACGGGTGAACAGTTCCGCCCCCGCAATGTCGCCGCCGTGCTGGTGACGGCCAGCCTGCCCCCTTTCGCGCGCACGGGATCGCGCATCGATGTCACGGTGTCGGCGATCGGGGATGCGTCCAGTCTGCTCGGCGGTACCCTTGTCATGACGCCGCTCAACGGCGCGGATGGCGAGATCTACGCAGTGGCGCAGGGCGCGGTGATCGCCGGCGGGGCAGCGGCGCGCGGCGACGCGGCGCAGGTTGTGCAGGGGGTTCCCACATCCGGCACGATACCCGGCGGCGCGAGGGTGGAACGCGAAGTGGAATTCGAACTGGCCTCTCTGCGACAGGTGCGCCTGGCGCTGCGTGAGGCCGATTTCACCACGGCCCTGCGAATCGAGCAGGTGGTCAACAATCATTTCGGGCGCGCCGTGGCAGTGATGCAGGATGCGGGCACCGTGGTGCTGGATATCGCGGCAACGCGGCAGCCTTCGGCCGCGCATGCGCTTGGGCAGATCGAGAATCTGGTCGTGTCACCCGGACGCCGCGCAAGGGTGGTGGTCGACCAGCGTTCCGGCACCATCGTCATGGGTGAGGATGTGCGCATCAGCCGCGTCGCCGTCGCCCAGGGCGGACTGACGTTGCGCGTCGAAGAAACGCCGCTGGTCGTTCAGCCCAACCCCTTCGCAGGCGGTGAGACAGTGGTCGTTCCGCGAACAAGGGCAGAGATCGACCCGCAGCCGGGTACCGGGCTTGCCGAAATTCCTGCCGGCACATCCCTGGCAGAAATCGTTGCCGGCCTGAATGCTCTGGGTGTGGGGCCGCGCGACATGATCGATATCCTGAACACCATCAATGCGGCCGGCGCCCTGCACGCCGAGCTGGTTGTGCGATAGGCAGGGCGGTGGCGTTGACAAGGATCCCGTGCCGCACGAACGGTAGCCGCACCGATCGGCTTGCAGGCGAAGCCCTGCACCAGTGCGACAACGCGCGCCATTTCAAGAACACCAGGACCCCGACATTGCATTTCGACCGTTGCAGCGTTCGTTTGGGGCAGATGATGCGCTACCCTCTCCTTGCAAAGTCAATGGACAGGGAAGGCAATCGTGCAAAGCGAGGAGACGCCCATCCACACCCTGCACGATGCTCTGCCCGCACCACGCCCGCACAGGGACATGGCTATTGCGCAGGAGCCGATGCCGAATTTCAGAGCCACGCCGGACGGTCCGAACCGGATGCCGCTGTCCTTTCGCACCGCCTATGGCCTGAAGGGTCGCCCGCGGCCCATTGCCCTGCTTGTGGAGGACTGCCAGGAGGAATACCGCCCCTATGCGGGCGTCATCCTGCCCAACCTGATCAGACTGGTGTCAGCATTTCGCGGACTGCGCGACAGCGGCGAGGCGGCGTGCATCGCGTGGAGCAGTTGAAGCCGGCGTTTCGATGACGGCATCTCGAATCCCGTGGACCGCTGGTACGGTCCGAGCGGGCTGGACCCGGATAACCCCGAAAACGCCGACTGTGTCTTCACCGAGGGGGGGCGGGCTGGAACCGCTGGCCAAGATCGCCCCGAATGACGCGGAGCGCGCCGAAGGCTGGTTTTATCAAGGCAAGCATCTGGACATGTTCTGGACATTCGGCGCCGAGGGGAGGTCCTATCTGGACGAGACGCTGAAGGCGCTGGACATCGACACCATCGTGATTGCCGGGCTGTGGACGGATGAGTGCGTGCTCAGCACAGCCTATGCGGGCAGTTCGCGCGGCCATGACCTGGTCGTGCTGGGTGATGCAGTGGCTACAGCGACCGACAACCATGAGATCGCGCTGAAGGTCGCCGCCAGCACCGTGGCCAAGGTGGTGTCGGCCGATGACATGCTGGTCTATCTGGAGAGCGATTTCGAGAGCGGCGCGCCCGGAGCAGTGAAAGGAACCACCCATCCGGACGGCCGCAAGAAAAGCTCAACCCGCACCGCCGAGCCCCCAAGGTAAAGGAAACCTGGTCAACAGGGGACCGGCGGCACTCGGGTACCGGGGCGCGCCGGGATGGTGGCGCGCCCCGGTCTTCCACCTTACTCGGCGGGCATGGCCGAAGGCTCGATGACCAGCGGATGCGGCAGGTGGACCAGCATCTCCTTCGGGCAGACCTGCAGGAAATGCGCCTTTTCCACATCCCAGCGCCGCAGGATCTCCTGCGCGCGGGGGCTGCCGGTCTCGGCTGCGTGTTCCTCGATCAGGGCTTTAAGCTGCGCCTCCCAGTGATCGACCGTCACCGGGCAGGTGACCAGCGATTCCATGTTGATCAGCTCTTTGGCCCGCCCTTCGGGGTCATAGAGATAGGCCATGCCACCGGTCATGCCGGCACCGAAATTGGCGCCGATCTCGCCCAGGATCACCGCCACGCCGCCGGTCATGTATTCGCACCCGTTGGACCCGCAGCCCTCGACCACCACATGCGCGCCGGAATTGCGTACCGCGAAGCGCTCGCCCGCCCGGCCCGAGGCGAACAGCTTGCCCGCCGTGGCACCGTAAAGCACGGTGTTGCCGATGATGGTGTTCTCATGCGGGGTCAAGGGCGATGTCATGCGCGGGCGCACCACGATCAGCCCGCCAGAGAGGCCCTTGCCGACATAATCATTGGCATCGCCGAACACTTCCAGCTTCAGCCCGCGCACGGCAAAGGCGCCCAGCGACTGCCCCGCGCTGCCCGCCAGCTTTACCGTCAGGTGGTCCGGTTGCAGCGCGTTGTTCATCCCGAAGCGTCGCACGATGTGGCTGGATGCGCGCGTGCCCACGGTGCGATGCGTGTTGCGGATCGCGTAGGACAGTTGCATCTTCTCCCCATCCTCGAAGAACCGCGCGGCATCGCGGATGATCTCTGCGTCCAGCGTATCGGGCACCGCGTTGCGCGGCTTGTCGCGGTCATAGCGGATACGGTCAGCGCCATCGACGGTGATCAGAAGCGGGTTCAGGTCCAGATCGTCCAGATGCGCCGCGCCCCGGCTGACCTGGGTCAGCAGGTCGGCCCGCCCGATCACCTCGTCGATCGACCGGGCGCCAAGCGAAGCAAGGATCTCCCGCACCTCCTGCGCGTAAAAGGTGATCAGGTTCACCACCTTCTCCGGCGAGCCGGTGAAGCGGGCGCGCAGCGCCTCGTCCTGGGTGCAGACCCCCACCGGGCAGGTGTTCGACTGGCATTGCCGCACCATGATGCAACCCATGGCGATCAGCCCGGCAGTGCCGATGCCATATTCCTCGGCCCCCATCATGGCGGCGATGACGATGTCGCGCCCGGTGCGCAGGCCCCCGTCGGTGCGCAGCGTCACCCTTTCGCGCAGGTTGTTCATCGCCAGCACCTGATGCGCCTCTGTCAGGCCCATTTCCCAGGGCAGGCCGGCGTATTTGATGCTGGTGCCGGGGCTGGCGCCGGTGCCGCCGTTGTGGCCCGAAATCAGGATCACATCGGCCTTTGCCTTGGCCACGCCGGCGGCGATGGTGCCGACGCCGCTGGACGCCACCAGCTTTACCGTCACCTTGGCGCGCGGGTTGATCTGCTTCAGGTCATAGATCAGCTGCGCCAGATCCTCGATCGAATAGATATCGTGATGCGGCGGCGGCGATATCAGCGTCACGCCGGGCGTGGAATGGCGCAGCCGGGCAATCAACTGCGTCACCTTCATGCCCGGCAACTGCCCACCCTCGCCGGGTTTGGCACCCTGCGCGACCTTGATTTCCAGATCTTCGCAGGCGTTCAGATATTCGGCCGTGACACCGAACCGGCCAGAAGCCACCTGCTTGATCTTGGCCGAGGGGTTGTCGCCATTCGCCTCTGGCACGAAATGCGCCGGATCCTCGCCCCCCTCGCCGCTGTCCGATTTGGCGCCGATGCGGTTCATGGCGATGTTGAGCGTCTTGTGCGCTTCTGGCGACAGCGCGCCCAGGCTCATGCCGGGGGTGACAAAGCGCTTGCGGATGGCGGTGATGCTTTCCACCTCTTCAATCGGCACCGGCCGGCCCAGGGGCTTCAGGTCCAGCAGATCGCGCAGATGGATGGGCGGGTTGGCCTTCAGCAGGGCCGAGTATTTCCGGAACATGTCATAGCTGCCCCGGTCGCAGGCGGTTTGCAAAAGATGCATGGTCTTGGCTTCCCAGGCGTGCTTTTCGCCGGAACGCCGCGCCTTGTAGAAGCCGCCGACGGGCAGGATATCGCTGTCACCATCCCAGCCGGCACGGTGGATACGCTCTGCCTGCGCCTGCAACCCGCTCAGCCCGATGCCGGAGATGCGGCTATGCGTGCCGGGGAAGTATTCGGCCACCATGGCGCGGCTCAGGCCCACGGCTTCGAAATTCAGCCCGCCGCGATAGGACGAGATGACCGAGATGCCCATCTTCGACATGATCTTCAGCAGGCCCGCATCGATGGCTTCGCGGTAGCGCCGCATGGCGGTTTCCAGCGTGGCGTCGATCAGCCCGCGGTCGATCCGGTCGGCGATGGTGTCTTGGGCCAGATAGGGGTTCACCGTGGTGGCACCGCAGCCGATCAGCACGGCGAAATAATGCGGGTCCATGCATTCGGCCGATCGCAGGTTCAGCGAGCAGAAGGTGCGCAGCCCCTTCCCGGTCAGCCAGGCATGCACGGCGCTGGTGGCCAGGATCATCGGCATGGCCACGCGGCCCGCGCCCTGGCGTTCATCCGTCAGCACCAGATGCCCGGCGCCAGAGCGGACCGCGTCCTCGGCCTCGGCCCGGATGCGGGCCAGCCCTTCGCGCAGCGCATCCGGCCCCGGTGCAAAGGTACAATCGATCACCGCCAGCCCGTCGCCGAACTGGGCGCTCATGGCGCGGAATTCCTCATTGGCGATGAAGGGGCTTTCCAGCACCAGAATCTCGGTCTGCGCGCTGGATTCGTCCAGCACGTTCTTCAGGTTGCCGAAGCGCGTCTTCAGGCTCATCACCCGGGCTTCGCGCAGGCTGTCGATGGGCGGGTTGGTGACCTGGCTGAAATTCTGCCGGAAGAAGTGGCTAAGCGGGCGGTAGACCTTGCTCAGGACAGCGGCCGGGGTGTCATCGCCCATGCTGGCGACCATTTCCTTGCCGTCCATGGCCATCGGCATCAGGACCTGTTCGACATCTTCCATGCTGTAGCCGGCAGCCACCTGACGGCGGCGCAGGTCGCCGCCCTGAAAGACGGGGGCTTCCGGCGTGTCGCGCATCAGGCTGTTCAGATCGACGATCTTTTCGATCCACTGACCGAAGGGCTGCGCGGCGGCCAGCCGGTCCTTGATCTCGGCATCGTGATAGAGCTTGCCCTCGACCATATCGACAACGATCATCTGGCCCGGGCCCAGCGCGCCCTTTTCGCGCACCGTCTGTTCATCGACCGGTACCATGCCGGCTTCCGAACCAGCGATCAGCAGCCCGTCGCCGGTGACGACATAGCGCATAGGGCGCAAGCCGTTGCGATCCAGCCCGCCGCCAACCCAGCGGCCATCAGTAAAGGCCAGCGCGGCGGGGCCGTCCCAGGGCTCCATCACGGCGTTGCAATAGGCATACATGTCGCGCCATGCCTCGGGCATCTCGGCAGAGACCTTCGACCAGGCTTCGGGCACCAGCATGGTCTTGGCCATCGGCGCCGAACGCCCGGCGCGGACCATCACCTCGAACACCGCGTCTAGTGCACCGGAGTCGGAGGAACCGGCGGGTACGATCGGCTTGATATCCTCGGCCAGGTCGCCAAAGGCGGAACTCGCCATGCGGATCTCATGGCTTTTCATCCAGTTGACGTTGCCCTTCAGCGTGTTGATCTCGCCGTTATGGGCCAGCATGCGGAATGGCTGGGCGAGCCACCATTGCGGAAAGGTGTTGGTGGAATAGCGCTGGTGATAGATGGCAAAGGCGGACTCGAAACGTTCGTCCTGCAGGTCGGGGTAGAAGTCGGCGACCTGTTCGGCCAGCATCATGCCCTTGTAGATGATCGACCGGCAGGACAGGCTGCACAGATACAGACCCTGGATCTGCGCGGCGGCAGCGGCTTTCTCGATCCGCCGGCGGATCACGTAAAGTTCGCGCTCGAACGTGTCGGCATCGGTGCCGCGGGTGTTGTGGATCAGTATCTGCTCGATCTCCGGGCGGGTGGCATTGGCCTTTTCGCCCAGCACGCTGGTGTCGACCGGCACATGGCGCCAGCCATAGATCGCATAGCCCAGGCGCAGGACCTCTGTCTCGACAATGGTGCGGCAGCGTTCCTGCGCGCTGAAATCGCTGCGCGGCAGAAAGACCTGGCCCACAGCCATCAAGGCGTCAGGGTCGGGCTCATGGCCGGTGCGGCGGATCTGATCATAGAAGAACGGCACCGGGATCTGCAGATGGATGCCCGCGCCGTCACCGGTCTTGCCGTCGGCATCCACCGCACCACGGTGCCAGACGGCCTTCAGCGCATCGATGCCGTTGACGACCACCTGCCGCGAGGGCTTTCCGCTCAGCGACACCACCAGGCCGACGCCGCATGAGGCGTGTTCATCCTCGGCCCGGTAGAGCGAGGTCTCCGCCATGCGCTGGCGCGTCGCCGCTTCGGCCGCAGCCCAATCATTTCCGAATTGCATGAAAGTGTTTCCTTTCAACAAGAGGGCATCCGTCAGGCCAAGGCGCGACGCAAATTCCTTCAGAAAGGAATTTGCAAGGGTTTTCCTTAAAACCCTTGCCCGCCAGGGCCGAAAGCGACAATCATTCAGCCGCGACCTGCGCAGGCTGGGCGAGGTATTCCAGCACCGAATCCGCGGCTTCGCGCCCATCCCGGATGGCCCAGACCACCAGGCTGGCACCGCGCACGATATCACCGACCGCCCACACACCATCGAGCGCGGTGCGATGGGTGCCGAACTCGGCGCGGATGGTGCCCCAGCGGGTGACCGGCAGGTCCGGTTCGTCCCACAGGGTCGGCAGGTCCTCGGGTTCGAAACCCAGCGCCTTGATCACCAGGTCTGCCTCTTCGACATAGACATCGTCGGCAATCGGCTCCGGCGCGCGGCGTCCGCTCAGGTCCGGGGCGCCCAGTTGCATGCGCTGGACGCGCACGCCCGTCACATGATCATCGCCCGCAAACCCGTCCGGCGCCGTCAGCCAGGCAAAGCGGATGCCTTCTTCCTCGGCATTCTGTACCTCACGCTGAGAGCCCGGCATGTTGTCGCGGTCGCGGCGGTAAAGGCAGGTCACGCGTTGCGCCCCTTGCCGGATCGCCGTGCGCACGCAGTCCATCGCCGTATCGCCGCCACCAATCACCACCACGCGCTTGCCTGCTGCATCCAGCCGGCCGCTGTCGAAATCCGGCACCTCGTCACCAAAGCTCTTGCGATTCGATGCGGTCAGGTAGTCGATGGCCCGCTCGATACCGGGCAGGTCCGACCCGGGCCCGCCCAGTTCGCGACTCTTGTAGACACCGGTGGCGATGATCACCGCATCATGCTGGCCCCGGATGGCGCTGAAGCTGATATCCTCGCCGACAGAACAGTCCAGCACGAATTGCACGCCGCCCGCTTCCAGTTGCGCGATCCGCTGCATCACCACCGGCTTTTCCAGCTTGAACCCCGGAATGCCATAGGTCATCAGTCCGCCCGCACGGTCATAGCGGTCATAGACCGTGACCTGCACACCGGCACGGCGCAGCCGTTCCGCCGCCGCCAGCCCGCCCGGTCCCGCGCCGATGATGCCGACCGATTCGCTGCGCTCCTCAGCCGTGGTCAGCGGCTTTACCCAGCCGTTCTGCCAGGCGGTATCGGTCAGGTATTTCTCGATCGCGCCGATGGTGACGGTCCCGTGCCCGGCCTGTTCGATGACGCAATTGCCTTCGCACAGCCGATCCTGCGGGCAGATGCGGCCGCAGATCTCGGGGAAGGTATTGGTGGACTGGCTGAGTTCATACGCCTCTTGCAGTCGCCCTTCGGCGGTCAGCATCAACCAGTCGGGGATGTTGTTGTGCAGCGGACAATGGGTCTGACAATAGGGCACGCCGCACTGGCTGCAGCGCCCGGCCTGTTCGGCAGCCTTTTCCGCCGCATATTCCCCATAGATCTCGGCGAAATCCTCAAGCCGCGCATCCGCCGCGCGCTTTTCCGGCGTTTCCTTGCCGACCGATAAGAATTGCAGCATCCGGTTCTGGGCCATCTGTCTCTCCCCTGATCGCTCAGCAGATACACGCAGCACATCGCAAATAAAAGTCACCTGCACTGACCTTTTTGAAGAAAAATCACGCAAGGCGCCGCTCCCCCTTCACTCGGCAGGGATTTTTATGTCAGTGTGAGTTACCCAAAAAGGGGCTTTCGCATGCGCCCTTGGCATGTATTTTCGCGCGGCAACGCTCAGGGCAGCCGGCATGACACTTTTTCACCTATTCATTCTGTCGATCGTTCAGGGGATTACCGAGTTCCTGCCGATCTCTTCTTCCGCGCACCTGGTGCTGCTGCATGAGATGGGCACATCCGCGGACACGGACGCTCTGGCGCTGGATGTCGCTGTGCATCTGGGCTCGATCCTGGCGGTCTGCCTGTATTTCCGGGCTGATTTCATGCGGCTGCTCACCGGCACGGGCCAGTTGCTGCGCGGCCACCTGGGCAGCCCGGAATCGTTCCTGGCCTTCGCCATGGCCATCGCAACCGTGCCCGCGCTGGTGCTGGGCGGCCTGCTGGCCGTGACCGGATGGATCGATCTGCTGCGCAGCGCGACGGTCATCGGCTGGATGATGATCATTTTCGGCATCCTGCTGTGGTGGGCGCATCACGCCTTTCCGGAACGGCGCAAGGCCAGCGAATGGCGCCTGAAGGACGCGCTGCTGATGGGACTGGGCCAGGCGGTTGCGCTGATACCGGGGGTGTCGCGCTCTGGCATCACCATGACCGCCGGCCGGATGCTGGGGTTCGAGCGGCACGAGGCCGCGCGCCTGGCCATGCTGATGTCGATCCCGATCACCCTGGCCAGCGGCGGCTATCTGCTGCTCAAACTACCGGGCGAACAGATGGACGCCGACCTGCTTTTGCAGTTGGGTATCGGCGCCGTGCTGGCCTTTGTCGCTGCCTATCTGGCACTGGCGCTGATGATGCGCTTCCTCCACCTGGTCAGCTTCACGCCCTATGTGATCTATCGGATCATCCTGGGCGGCATCCTGCTGTTCATCGCCTACAGCTGACGCTATCGCTTCAGCCCGGCTGCCGATTCCCTGATCGCCGCATACTGGCCGGTCTTGCGAAAGCGCCACAGATAACCGGGCAGCACCAGTTCCATCGGCACCGGATCGATGCCCAGATCGGCAAAACCCTTTGCGCCCTCGGCGACCACATTGTCCTTTGCCAGGTTGCGCAACTGGTCCCTTGTCAGCACGGAATTGGTGAACAGCCCGAAGGTGACGGTCTGCAGCAGGCTCAGCCCCGCCGCGACGCCATGAGCCATGGCCCAAGGCATGTTGATGATGATTCGCTTGCGGCGAATCTCGGCCAGCATGATCTCCATCAACGTGCGGAAGCTGTGCACCTCTGGCCCGCCCAGTTCATAGATCCCGGCCGGCACCTGCCCCAGCACCGCCTTTTCCGCCGCCCGGGCGACATCATCGACGTAAACCGGCTGGAACCGGCTGTTGGCACCGGCGACCGGCAGGAAGGGTGACAGCCGGGTCATGCCGGCAAAGCGGTTGAAGAACTGATCCTCGGGCCCGAAGATGATGGACGGGCGCAGGATCACGGCATCGGGGAAAGCGGCCCGCAAGTCGGCCTCGCCCGCCGCCTTGGTGCGGGCGTATTCGCTGCGGGAATCGGCATCCGCCCCGATGGCCGAGATCTGGACCAGACGCGCCACCCCTTCAGCCGCCGCCGCGGTGGCGATCCGGCCCGGTGCCTCTGCCTGTACGGGGGCGAAACGGTTCTTGCCGCTTTCGCTGAGGATACCCACGCAGTTAACCGCCGCATCCGCGCCCGACAGCGCCGCACGGACCGATGCCTCGTCCCGGATGTTGCACAGCACCGGCTCGACCTGGCCGACCACACCGTAGGTGCGCACGAAAATCGCCTCGTTGGGGCGGCGCACGGCCACCCTGACTCGCCAACCCGCCTGGGCCATGCGCCGCGCGATGTAGCGCCCGACAAAGCCGGAGCCGCCAAAGATCGTGACCAGTTTCGTCATGCGATTCCCCTGACGTTGTCGCATCCGTTCCCTGCGGTTTCCATAGCGTTGCGGCGTCCTTGTCACAAGCCTTTACCCCCCGCCCTGCCCGGCGCACGGGGGGCCACCAGGGATGAAAGCCCAGGAAGTTGCGAGCGCAGACAGAAAAACCCATCAGCCCCGTTGACAGCCCCCGACACCGCCGATAATCACCGCCTCACGCAACCTGCCCAGGTGGCGGAACTGGTAGACGCGCTAGCTTCAGGTGCTAGTGCCCGTATGGGCGTGGAGGTTCGAGTCCTCTCCTGGGCACCAAAGATCGCGCATAATGCGATGAATTTGGTTTATATCCGGGCAGGTTGCTGTTTTCCCATATGGTATCCGATGCGCGAATCCTGCGCTAAGAATCCGAATTCGGCGCGGCGTCATCGACCAGGCCACGAGGCCGGCGCGTCATTCGGCCTTGCAGATGATCACATGCCCGATCGAGACGCGCATCCATTTGAACCGTGATGCGCGCGGTGCGCCTGTGCCGAAGGTTTCATGCGTGGCATCGGCAATGCCGCATTCGTCGATCAGTGTCTTGACGAAGCCGACCATGCCGTGATCGTGGCTGGGGTGGCGGCGCCGGACACTATGCCAGCGCAGCCACCCCAGCGCCCGGTGCAAACCCGGCACCCGCCGGGAAGGACCGCCGGCATGGGCACGCGTCAACAGCTTTTCATACCATGTGAAATCTGTCGACCGGGCGCGGAAGCGCTTGCCGTCGGGGTATTGGGGCCAGTAGCCCGTGCCCCAGTCTTCGATGAAATACAGGCCGCCGGGCTTGAGATGATGCTTGAACAGGTGCCAGAAGCTGACCTTCGTCAGCTGCCCCACATGCGATGCGTCATCGATGATGACATCGAACCCTTCCGGCGCGCGCTCGGCCCCGATCCGGTCCAGAAGTGCGCGGTCCTGCTGTTCGCCCTGATAGGTCGCCACACGACCGGATGAAAAATGCGCAGTGCTTGGGGTGACGTCCAGCCCGGTGATCAGGGCATTCGGCAACCAGGTTTCCCAATGCTTCAGCGATGCGCCATCGGCGACGCCAAGTTCCAGCAGTGACAGCGAGTCTTCCCGCATGGGGCCGATGAATTCTTCATACGCGCGGAAGTAGTGCTCCAGCCCGTCCTTTGACAAAGGCACATCGTCGATGGTCTCGGTGCTCATGCGCGGGTTCTTTCATGTCAGGCGTCGGCAGCGTCGATCCGTGGGCAGGTACGCGCCGCCCGGCCGAAGGGGGCGCAACCGCTTGTAGAAAAAACAGACGTCAGGTCAGGAAGAGTGTATATTTTTGCTCAAAGGCCCACAACACGGCACCGAAAGGGCCACACGGGCTGTCAGGTCAGGCTTTTGGCCAATAACCACTGTGTCCGCCAGTCCTCCGCGCCGTGATACGCAGTCGGATCGACACACGAAGGTGATGAATGGTGAGCCCGGAAGGATTCGAACCTTCGACCAATTGATTAAAAGTCAACTGCTCTACCACTGAGCTACGGGCCCGCCGCGAGCTACCTAGAAAGAACGCCGGTCATGGTCAAGGGCGAAAAGCGCCGCCTGACGGAGCGATACGGCGCGCCAGAACCGCAGCATCAACGCCAGCGACGCAACCGTCAGCCCCACCACCAGACCCAACCACAGGCCGACCCCTTCCAGCCCGGCGACAAAGGCCAGCGCATAGCCCGCAGGGATGCCGATCAGCCAGTAGCTGACCGCCGCAATCACCATCGGCCATTTGGTGTCCTGGATCCCGCGCAGAAGCCCCATGGCCATCGCCTGCGCGCCATCGGCCAGCTGAAAAAGCGCCGCCACCCACAACAGCGTCACCCCCAGCGGCACGATCACGGCGCGCTCGGGGTTGTCAGGGGCAAGGAAGGCGCCGACCATCACCTCGCCCAGCATCAGATAGATCGCCATTGTCGTCACCGCCACGGCCATGGAGATGATCACCGACACCCGCGCCGATGCGCGCAGGCCCGCCATGTCCCGCCGTCCACGCGCGCGGCCGACCAGCACGGTGGCGGCGTTCGAAAGCCCCATGTGGATCATGAAGAACATCGCCGTGATCTCAAGCGCGATGGAATGTGCGGCTAGCGTCTGCGTGCCCAGCCAGCCCATCATTACCGCCGAGGCGGCGAACATGCCCGTCTCGGCCAGCATCGCCAGGCCGATGGGCAGACCCAGCGCGTTGACCGCGCGCATCGCCGCCCAGTCCGGTCGCCAGAAGCGCACCATCAGCGCGTAGCGGCGCAACGCCGGCAGCCAGACGGCGTAGCCCAGCATCACCCCCAGCGTGAACAGCTGCACCAGGACAGAGGCAGCGGCCGCCCCCCGTGCGCCCATTTCCGCCGCGCCCAGATTGCCGAAGATGAACACCCAGTTGAAGAAGACATTGACAAAGACCGCCGCCACCGTGACCCACATCACCACCTGCGTGCGCCCCAGCGCCGCAAGGTAGCTTTTCAGCACCATCACCATCAGCGCCGGCCCCAGCCCCAGCCCGACGATGGCCAGATATGCCCCGCCCAGCGCCGAGACCCCGGCCTCTTGCCCCAGACCCAGCAGGATGGGTTCCGACCAGACGAAAATCGGCAGAACCAGCAGCGCGTAGAGCATGGACAGCCACAGGCCCATGCGGGTGGCGCGGCGCACCTCGGTCTCGTCCTCGCGCGCGGCGGCGGTGGCGACCATGGGCATCACCGCATTGGCGTAGCCCGAGCCGAAGGTGAAGAAGGCGAAGAACATCATCGCACCCAGCGCCCCGGCGGCGAGGTCCAGCACGCCATACCAGCCCAGCATGATGGTATCGGTCACATGCAGGCCGAACTGCGCCATATGGCTGCCGATCAGCGGCAGGCCCAGCCCCAGAACGGCGCGCGCCTGCGCCCGGAAACCGGGGGGCTGGGCGGCAGCGTTCTGTGCACTGGGGTTCATGACGGGCCTGACGGGCTGGGAAACGGGCTTTGTTTATCGCCGCGCGGCGGGGCAAGGGAAAGGGCTATCTTCCGCCTGCAGAGGCGCCGCCGGTCAGCCGGCGGCCAGATGCACGGCCAGCGCGCCGGCGACCAGCATCAGGCCCACCAGCGCCTCCAGCCCGCCCGCCAGCCACAGCCGCCCCGGCCCGGAAAGCCAGCCGCCGCCCAGCCGCATCAGCCCGTCGCGCCCCGCCACCAGCGCCAGCGCCAGCGTGATCGACACACCCGCCGTGCCCAGCGCCATCGCATAGGCCCCCGCCACACCAACCCAAAGCAACCCCATCTGCCAGGTCAGGAACAGCAAGAGCAGCGCGCCGGAACAGGGCCGGATGGCGACGGCGGCGATCAGGCCCGCGATCTCGCGCGCGGAGCTGGCCTGCAGCATCGCCTGCGCAGGCGGCAGATGGTTGGTGCCGCAAGCCGGGCAGTCCGGCGGGCAATCGGCGCGGTAGACATGCGCCCCCGCCCTGCGCCCGGTCTGCGCGCTGGCCAGCATCGCCGTCGCCGGACCCGTTGCGCCCGCCTTGCCGGCCACCGGGTCCATGGCGGCTGTCGCCTGTGCCACCGCCAAGCGTCGCCAGGCACGCCAGATCAGCCACAGCCCCAGCCCGGCCAGGGCGATCAACCCCGCCGGCGCCAGAACGCCGCGTTCCACCTCGGTCAGGGTGGCGCGCCCCAGCCCCACGGCCAGCGCAAGGCCCACAACCAGCGCCACGGCCACGGTTGCCTGCGCCAGCGCCGCACCCAGCCCGATGCCGGCCAGCCGCGCCGCCCCGATGCGCCGCGCCACACCGTAGGCGCCCAGCAATGCCTTGCCATGCCCGGGCCCCAGCGCATGCAGGAACCCATAGCTGAGGCACAGCCCCATCAGCGCCCAGAAAGCCGCCCCCTGCCCCCGGCTGACCCCCCGCAGGGCCTGCGCCAGATCAGCCTGGAACGCCGCCTGCATGGACAAAAGCCACCGCCCGAAAGGCTGCAGTAGCGGCGCCAGCGCCGCCTGTACGGGTGCGGCCAGCGGCCCGGCCACGACCGCCCAGATGGCAAGGGAGAAGCCCGCGAGGACAAGCAGGAAACGCATCATGCGCGGTTTTCTATCCGACGCGGGCGGCAGAATGAACCGATCTGCCCGGGCCACCGGCATACTGCCGCCGATTCAGCCCCAGGGACCGCCCGACCCGCGCGAAACGCCGCCGCCGGATGCGCCCATGCCCGACACAACCATCTCTGCGGCCAGCTTCTGCAGTGCCGCGATGCGGTTGTGCGTGGATGGGTGGGTCGAGAACAGCTTGTCGCGCTTATGCACGTGCAGTGGGTTGATGATGAACATATGCGCCGTGGCCGGGTTCTGTTCGGCCCGGTCGTTGTCGATGCGCGCCGCGCCCTGCTGGATACGCTCCAGCGCCGAGGCCAGCCACAGAGGGTTGCCGCAGATCTCGGCGCCCAGGCGGTCGGCCTCGTACTCGCGCGAGCGCGAGATCGCCATCTGCACCAGCCCGGCGGCCAGCGGCGCCAGGATCATCATGGCGATCAGCGCGATGGGGTTGGCGTTGCGCCCGCGCCCGAAGATCAGCGCGAAATTCGCCAGCATCGAGATCGCGCCGGCAAAGGTGGCGGTGATCGTCATGATCAGCGTGTCATAGTTGCGGATATGGGCCAGTTCGTGCGCCATCACCGCCTCCACCTCCTCGCGCGAGAGGCGGCGCATCAGGCCGGTGGTGGCGGCCACAGCGGCATTGTCGGGGTTGCGGCCGGTGGCAAAGGCGTTGGGCTGGTCCTCGTCGATCACATAGATCTTCGGCACCGGCATGCCGGCATTGTCGGCCAGGCGCACCACCATTTCCTGCAGTTCCGGCGCGGTATGGGCATCGACCGGCCGGGCATTGTACATGCGCAGCACCATCTGGTCGGAATTCCACCAGGCAAAGGCGTTCATGCCAATGGCGATGGCCAGCGCGATCAGCGTGCCCGCTCCGCCGCCGATGGCATAGCCGATGGCCAGGAACAACGCGGTCATCGCGGCCATCAGGATGGCGGTCTTGACATAACCCATGGCAACCCTCCGATACTGCTGCCATGATATGTGGCGCGGGCCACCGGCTTGCAAGCGTGAAGGGACACAGGAATGAGCGAAACACCCGCCGCGGGGCAGGTATGGTCCGCGCAGGGCTATGCGAAGGATGCGGGTTTCGTGCCCGCGCTGGGCGCGCCGCTGCTGGGGTTGCTGGACGCGCAACCGGGCGAGCAAGTACTGGATCTGGGCTGCGGCGACGGGGTGCTGACGGCACGGCTGACGGAGACCGGCGCACAGGTCACCGGGCTGGAGCCCGACCCCGACATGGCCCGCGCGGCCCGGGCGCGGGGCATCGTGGTGATGGAACAGGATGCGCATGACGCTTTTGGGGCGGGGGCCTATGACGCGGTGTTTTCCAACGCCGCCCTGCACTGGATGCGCGATGCGCCGCGCGTGCTGGCCAATGCCTTTGCGGCGCTGCGCCCCGGCGGGCGGCTGGTGGCCGAACAGGGGGGCTTTGGCAATGTGGCCGCCGTGGTTACCGCGCTGATGGCGGCGCTGGAGGGTGGCGGCCACAAGGCCCCAGCGCGCCCCGTCTGGGATTTCCCTTCGGTCACCGGGCAGCGCGCGCGGTTGCAGGCGGCGGGGTTCACGGTGGAACAGATCGCCCTGATCCCCCGCCCCACCCCGCTGCCCACGGGGATCGAGGGCTGGCTGGCCACCTTTGCCGGCCCTTTCCTGGCTGCCGTGCCAAAGGCGGCACGCGCGGCGGTGTTGACCGATTGCACCCGCCGCCTGGGCGCGCTGCATGACCCGCAGGAGGGCTGGATCGCCGATTATGTCCGTCTGCGCTTCGTGGCGCGAAAGCCGCAATAGGGCGGACGGGGAACGGGCCTTCGAGGGCCCTTACGCGCGTTCGAACGCGCGTTTTCCGTCGCGCTGGGCGGGAAGGGGCGTTTCGGACATCCTCAGACTGATCGCTGAAGCAGGGCGTAGACGCTGTGCCCTGGAGGAGGCCGCAACGGGCTTTCAAAAGCCCGTTCCCGGGCGTCGCCCATGGACGTCCGGCAAAGGCGGATCAGACCAGCCCTTCGGCCCGCATCCGCGCGCGCACATCGCTTTGCGGCCGCGCGCCGATATGGCCGATCACCTCGGCCGCCGCAATGCAACCCATCCGACCTGCGGTTTCCAGCGAGTGCCCGGTGGCGATGCCATACAGGAACCCGGCGGCGAACTGATCGCCCGCGCCGGTGGCATCGACCGGCACGGTACGCTCCACCGGCACCGCCACGCGATGGCCCGCGTGCATCAGCACCACCGGATCGCCCGAACGCGTGCAGACCAGCATCTCGCACTCCCCCGCCGCCTGGGCCAGCGCGTCGTCGATGTCATTGGCCTGATAAAGCGCCACCCATTCCTGCTGGTTGCCGATCACGAAATCCATCTCGTCGCGCACCAGCCGCCGGAAATCATCCCGGTGGCGGTTCACGCAGAACGGATCGGACAGCGCGATGCCCACGCGCCCCCCGCCCGCACGGCAGGCGCGCGCGGCCTTCAGAAAGGCCTCTTTCCCGTCGTCCTTGTCGAAGAGATAGCCCTCCAGAAACACCAGTTCGCTGTCGGCCATCACCGCCTCGTCCACATCATCCGGCCCCAGATCGGCAGAGATGCCCAGATAGGTGCTCATCGACCTCTCGCCATCCGGCGTGACCAAGATCATGCAGCGAGAGGTCGGCAGATCGCCCGCCACCGGCGCGTTGACAAAGGCGGTGCCGCCCGGTGCGGTATCCTTCGCGTAGAAATGCCCCAGGTCGTCGTCGCGCACACGCCCCACAAAGGCCGTGCGCAGCCCCAGCCGCCCGGCCCCGGCGATGGTGTTGGCCACCGATCCGCCAGCACCCTGCTGACGCTCGGCCATATGCGCCATCAGCGCCTCGGCCCTCTCGCGGTCGACCAGCTGCATCACGCCCTTGTCGATGCCCAGATCGTCCAGGAGCCTTTCCGGCACGCGCGAAATCACATCAACGATGGCATTGCCGATGCCGGATAGCTGATAGGTCTTGGTCATGTCGTCTTTTCCTCGAAGGGGCAAAGGTCTCGGATCAGGCAGGCGCCGCAGGCGGGCTTGCGCGCCTTGCAGGTATAGCGGCCGTGCAGGATCAGCCAGTGATGGGCGTGAAGCTGGTATTCGGCGGGCACATGATCCTCGATGGCGCGCTCTACCGCATTGACGTCGCGGCCCGGGCAGATGCCGGTGCGGTTGCCGACGCGAAAGATATGCGTGTCCACCGCCTGCGCGGGCATCCGCCACCACATGTTCAGGACCACATTCGCGGTCTTGCGCCCCACCCCGGGCAGCGCCTGCAACGCGGCACGGGAAGAGGGCACCTGCCCGCCATGCTGCTCCACCAGTATCCGGCTCAGCTTGATGACGTTCTTTGCCTTGTTGCGGTAAAGGCCGATCGTCTTGATATGCTGGATCAACCCCTCCTCGCCCAGCGCCAGCATCTTTTCCGGCGTGTCGGCAATGGCGAACAGACCGCGCGTGGCCTTGTTCACCCCCACATCGGTTGCCTGCGCCGACAGCGCCACGGCCACGAGCAGGGTATAGGCGTTGACATGCTCCAGCTCGCCCTTCGGTTCCGGGTCGGCCGCCTGAAAGCGGGCAAAGATCTCGGCGATCACGGGATAGGGAAGCTGGCGGGCCATGGCCCCGTCATGCAACGCCGCCCCCGCCGGTGCAAGCCGTCAGTCGCGCCCGCGCCGCAGCAGCCGGCCGATCAGGAAGGAGGTGCGCGGAATATAGGTGTAGCGCGTGCGATCCGCGGGCACGGGGCGGGCACGGCGCCGGATGAGGGTGAACAGCACCAGCGCCACATGCGCGACACCGATAAAGACGAACATGCCCGCCGGTCCGTTGCCCGCGATCAGCATCGAGGCGATGACCGGGCTGGCAATGGCGCCGACGGCGTAGAAGAACATCAGCGCCGCCGACAGTTCCACTCTCTCGTCCTGGCGCGCAAAGTCATGGGCATGGGCGGCAGAGACGGAATAGATGGGAAAGGTGGTGAAGCCGAAGAATGCAGCGGCCAGAAATATCGCCCCAACGCCGCCCTGCGCGGCGAAGACCGTCAGCGCGCAGGCGAGGGTCGAGGCCAGCGACAGCCCGATCAGCACCGTGCGCCGGTCCAGCTTGTCCGCCAGCCAGCCGATGGGGATCTGCGCCACCGCCCCGCCCAGCACATAGGCCGCCAGAAACAGCGCGATCCGGTCGGCGGCCAGCCCCACCGCCAGCCCGTAAAGCGGCCCCACCATGCGAAAGGCCGCACCCGTGATGCCGGACACCACCACGCCCGCCACCGCCAGCGGCGAATTGCGCCAGGCATTCAGCGGGCGCAGGCGGGGGGCGGCGCCGGTCTCTGGCGCCTCGGCGCGTGTCAGCACCAACGGGAAAAGCGCGGCGCAACACAGCAGCGCCAGCAGGTTGTAGGAAAGATAGGCCGCAGGCTCCAGCACCGCGATCAGCAGCTGCGCCCCCAGCGAGCCAACGATATCGACCACCCGGTAGACGCCCATGGCGCGGCCGCGCGTCTCGTTGGTGACCTTGGCCTGCAACCAGGCCTCGACGATGGTGTAGCAACCCGCAACGGCGACGCCGATGGCCACGCGCATAGGCAGCCACGCCCAGGGATGGGGCACCATCATATGCGCCAGGATGCCGATGATCCCGGCCGCGGTCAGCGCGGCAAAGGCGCGCGAATGGCCGACCGCGCCCATTAGCCGCGGCGCCCACCAGCAGCCGATGAAGAAACCCAGGAAATGCGCCGAGCCCAGCGCGCCGATTTGCGCGGCGCTGAAGCCCAGCACATCGCCCGACAGCGCATCGAGCGGCGCCACGCCGCCCAGGCCAAGCTGCAGCAGCACGACCGAGACGAACAGCGCGGCGAAAGAGACGAGAAGGCGCATGGGGCAACCGTTGGCGAACCGGCGCAGAGTGACCCGCCCGCGCGGCGCCGTCCAGTGCGATAGCGCAGGTTCCGGGTCGCGCCACGGGGTCGGCAGCGATAGGGTGGGCCCGGGAAAAGACGGGACGAACCATGGATGACGCGATCCAGACACAGGACGAGACCAGCGGCAGCTATCACTACCGCCTGATCGCCCGCGCGATGGCCGAGATCGACGCTGCCGGCGGCGAGCGGTTGGCACTGGACGATCTGGCAGCCCGGCTGGGGATGAGCACGGCGCATTTCCAGCGCGTGTTCTCGCAATGGGTGGGGGTATCGCCGAAACGGTATCAGCAATATCTGGCGCTGGGTCATGCCCGCCGCCTGCTGGCCGCGGGTCAAGGCACGCTGGATGCGGCGCTGGCGGCCGGGCTCTCCGGCCCGGGGCGGCTGCATGACCTGTTCCTGCGCTGGGAGGCGATGACGCCGGGCCGCTATGCCCGCCGCGGCGAGGGGCTGAGCATCGCCTGGGGCCATTTCGACAGCCCCTTCGGCCCGGTGCTGGCCATGGGCACCGACAAGGGCCTGTGCGGGCTGGCCTTTACCGCCGAGGCAGGCGCGCGGGCAGCCTTTGACGACCTTGCCGCGCGCTGGCCCGCCGCGCGCCTGACCCAGGCACCAGAACGGCTGCGCGCCTGGGTCGAGGCAGCCTTTGGCACGGGCGGACGGGTACCGGTGCAGGTGATCGGCGCACCCTTTCAGATAAAGGTATGGGAGGCCCTGCTGGCCATCCCGCCCGGCCAGGTCGCCACCTATGGCCAGATCGCCGGCGCCATCGGCGCGCCGCGGGCGGTGCGCGCGGTGGGCAGCGCGGTGGGCGCCAACCCGCTGGCGCCGTTGATCCCTTGCCACCGGGTCATCGCCGCATCCGGCGCGCTGGCCGGTTATCGCTGGGGCCTGCCCGTCAAACGCGCCCTGCTGGCGCGCGAGGCCGCGCGGGCAGAGGCCACAACACCGCCTGGAACTGCCCTGCCTGAAATTGCCCCCCCGGGGACGGCCTCGCGATAATCCCCGCCAAGGCAACACACACCATAGGCAAGGCTTCGCCGTGCGGCCTTCACGGTCTTTTGCTTTCCGCAGCGCAAGGGCTTAGACTAGGCGCATAAAGTCTTCTGATCGCAAAGGATCACGCCATGTCACTTAAGCCATTTCTTGCCGCGGGGGCGCTGCTGGCGCTGGTCGCGGGCTGCACCGACCCGCAGACGGGCGAACTGGACCGCACCCGCACGGGCCTGGGCACCGGCGCGCTGGCCGGGGGCCTGCTGGGTGCGGCGGTATCGGGTGACCGGGCGACCGGCGCCATCGTCGGCGCGGGCGGCGGTGCCCTGGCCGGGGGCGCCATCGGCCGCTCGCTGGATGCACAGGCGCGCGAATTGCGCGGCGAATTGGGCGATGACGTGATCATCCGCCGCCAGGGCAACGAGATCGTGCTGATCATGCCGCAGGATATCCTGTTCGCCTTTGACAGCGCCGACCTGCGCCCGGACCTGCGGCGTGACCTGCAGACCGTCGGCGCCTCGCTGCAGCGCTATCCGGATACCCGCGTCATCGTGACCGGCCATACAGACAACGTCGGCGCGGCCAGCTATAACCAGCGCCTGTCGGAACGGCGCGCGGAATCCGTGGCCGCCGTGCTGCGCGGGTCTGGCGTGGCACCCGGACGCATTGTCACGCGCGGCGCCGGTCAGACCCAGCCCATCGCATCGAACCAGACCGATGCCGGCCGCGCCCAGAACCGGCGCGTGGAGATCGTCATCCGCGCCGAGTAACGGCCAGCTTTCGGAAAAAGCGAAAGGGGCGGCCCGCAGCGGGCCGCCCTTCTTCATGCGCTTCATGCACAATGGCCGGATAAGCGGTTCAGGCCCGGGGCGACACCGGCCAGCACCCAGACCCGGACCGATCAGTTCAGATGCACCTGTAGCGGATAGAACCCATCCTGAAAGTCACCGAAAAGATCGGGCAGGTCAGGATGATCGACCGGCTCGCCGGACTCGTCGGCGATCAGGTTCTGCTCGGACACATAGGCCACGTAATAGCTCTGATCGTTCTCGGCCAGCAGATGATAAAAGGGCTGGTCCTTCGACGGCCGCGCCTCTTGCGGGATGGCGTCATACCATTCGTCGGTATTGGCAAAGATGGCATCGACATCAAAGACAACCCCCCGGAAAGGGTGCTTGCGATGACGGACAACCTGGCCCAGTCGGTATTTGGCGTGCGTTTTCAGCATGAGTCCCCCATTGGTTGTTTGTTAACCCAAAGCCGCGGGCAGGGTCCAGAACCGAAACGGGGCGGCGGGGAAACAGACTGTGAAATATGGCAAAACAGTGGCAGCTCGCCGCCGTCGCCGCGCACAATCTGTTTACCGTGCCGTCAGCCCAGGCGTTTTTTCCCGGAGCAAGGGGGCACAACTGTTCCAGTTTCCGCACAATTGCGGTAACAAGGGGTCAGCGCGGCGTCAGATCGCGCCTGTCGGGCAGCGACGATCGAGGCAGAAATGATGGGCACCAGAACACAATTGCTGGGCGCGCTCTGCGTCCTTTTCATTCTTGCGGGCTGCGGCTCACGCGAATTCAGCGCGCCGCGCAATCTGGACGACGCCTGCGCCCTGGCCGCCGAGCGGCCGCGCTACATGGTGGCCATGCGCGGGGCGGAACGGCGCTGGGCTGTGCCTGTGCATGTCCAGATGGCGATCATCCACGCCGAAAGCCGGTTCATCGGCGACGCGCGCACCCCGTTCCGCTGGTCGGCCGGGGTCATTCCCATGGGCCGGCAGTCTTCGGCTTTCGGCTACGGGCAGGCGCTGGACCGCACCTGGGAGGAATATCAGCAGGACACCGGCAACCGCCGCGCCCGCCGCGACCGTATCGATGATGCGGCCGATTTCATCGGCTGGTATTCGAACCTGTCGCGCGAACGCAACGGCATCGCGCT
>SKHK01000316.1 GCA_007117005.1 Paracoccaceae bacterium | reverse complement strand
GGGTCGATCTGGTTTCCACCGGCGGCACCGCAAAGGCCCTGCGCGAGGCCGGTCTGAACGTGCGTGACGTGGCCGATCTGACCGGCTTTCCCGAAATGATGGATGGCCGCGTGAAGACCCTTCACCCCATGGTGCATGGCGGACTGCTGGCGCTGCGTGACGATGCCGGGCATGCCGCGGCGATGGCGGAGCATGGCATCGCGCCCATCGACCTGCTGGTGGTGAACCTCTATCCGTTCGAGGCAACGGTCGCCCGCGGCGCGGAATACACTGAGGCGGTGGAGAATATCGATATCGGCGGCCCCGCGATGATCCGCGCCGCGGCCAAGAATCACGCCCATGTCGCCGTGGTCACCGACCCGCAGGATTACGCGCCCCTGCTGGCCGAACTGGACGCCCAGGGCGGCACCACGCTGGCCTTTCGCCAGGCGCTGGCGCAGGTCGCCTACGCCCGCACGGCGGCCTATGATGCCGCCGTTTCCGGCTGGATGGCCGGCGCAATCGGCCAGCCCACGCCCCGGCGCCGTGCCTTTGCCGGCACGCTGGCCCAGGGCCTGCGCTATGGCGAGAACCCGCATCAGGTGGCGGCCTTTTATACCGACGGCTCGGACCGGCCCGGCGTGGCCACCGCCACCCAGCACCAGGGCAAGGAACTGAGCTACAACAATATCAACGACACTGACGCAGCCTTTGAGCTGGTCAGCGAATTCCTGCCCGCAGACGGTCCGGCCTGCGTGATCGTCAAACACGCGAATCCCTGCGGTGTGGCGCGGGGGAAGACGATGGCGGATGCCTATCGCGCGGCCTTTGACTGCGACCGCACCTCGGCCTTTGGCGGGATCGTGGCGCTGAACATGCGGCTGGACCTGCCCACCGCGCAGGCGATCACCGAGATTTTCACCGAGGTCGTCATCGCGCCGGGCGCCGACGAGGCTGCGATCGCCCATTTCGCCGCCAAGAAGAACCTGCGCCTGCTGACCACGCCCGGCCTGCCCAACCCGCGCGACGGCGGGCTGGCGTTCCGGCAGGTTTCCGGCGGGTTTCTGGTGCAGGACCGGGATGCGGCGATGATCGGCGCGGATGACCTGCAGGTGGTCACGAAGCGCGTGCCGACGGATGCCGAACTGGCCGATCTGCTGTTCGCCTGGAAGGTCGCCAAACATGTGAAATCCAACGCCATCGTCTATGCGAAGGGTGGCGCCACGGTGGGCATCGGCGCGGGGCAGATGAGCCGTGTGGACAGCACCCGCATCGCAGCGCGAAAGGCGCAGGACATGGCAGAGGTCCTGGGCCTGCCCGGCAGCCCGGCGCAGGGCTCGGTTGTGGCGTCGGATGCGTTCTTTCCCTTCCCCGATGGCTTGCTGACCGCCGCGCAGGCCGGTGCCACCGCAGTGATCCAGCCCGGCGGGTCGATGCGCGACGCCGAGGTGATCGCCGCCGCCGATGAAGCCGGGCTGGCCATGGTCTTTACCGGGCAGCGGCATTTCCGGCACTGATATGCGCCTTGCCACGATCCTTGCGCTTTCGGTCATCGCCGCCGATCAGGCGTCGAAATGGTTTGTCGTGGCCGGGCTGCGGCTGGAGGAGCGGCTGTTCATCGAGGTCATCCCCGGTGTCTTCAACCTGACCATGGCGTGGAACCGGGGCATCAACTTCGGGCTGCTGTCATCCTATTCCGATGCCATGCGCTGGGGGCTGATCGTGCTGGCGCTGGCGATCTGCGCCTGGGTCTGGGTCTGGGCGTGGCGCGAGGCCGGCAACCGTTGGTTCCAGGCCTCGGCCGGGGTGCTGGTGGGCGGCGCGCTGGGCAATGTCATCGACCGGCTGGTCTGGGGCGCGGTGGCCGATTTCATCAACCTGACCTGCTGCGGCATCGCCAACCCCTATGCGTTCAACGTGGCCGATGCGGCCATCTTTGCCGGCGCGCTGGGGCTGATCCTGTTTGCCGGCCGCAAACCGCCGACGCAGGCGGGTTCGGGCTGACAGCGGCCGGGCGGGTGCAAAACGCCCCGTGACGGCACGGGCAAACTGCGCTAAAACTCGCGCAATCGAACGGGAGCGAAGCCGATGCGGACGATCATATTGACCGGACTGGCCGGTGCCATGCTGGCCGGATGCGCCACGGGCGGTGATCCGCGGTTGATGACCTTCGGCGCCCAGCGCAGCCCCGATGAATTCGCCATCCTGCCGACCGGGCCGCTGCAATCGCCGCCGGACATGGCCGCGCTGCCCACGCCCACGCCGGGCGGGCGTAACCTGGTGGACCCTGACCCGCGCGCCGATGCCGTCGCCGCTCTGGGTGGCCGCGTCACGGCCGAACGCACCGGGGCCATTCCGGCCGCCGATGCCGCGCTGGTACGCCATGCCGCGCGGGGCGGCGCGCAGGAGGATATCCGCGAAACCCTGGCGGCCGAGGATCTGGACCATCGCCGCCGCAACCGTGGCCGGCTGCTGGAACGGATGTTCGGCGTCAATGTGTATCATCGCGCCTATCGCGATCAGGTGCTGGACCGTGACGCCGAAACCGAACGCTGGCGCCAGGCTGGCGCGCGGACCCCGGCCGCCCCGCCGCGGCCGGAATAACGCGCGCCCCACCGGCCCATCACGGTTGCGCCATGGCGCTTGCCCCTTTCGCGGCGGCGCATAAATCGCTTTCAGTTCCCGTGAAAAGGAAAGGGTCGCCGATGTTTTCTGCCCTGCGCGCCGGTGTGGCGCAGATTGCCGCTGTCTTCCTGCTGGCGATGCCGCTGTCCGCCACCACGCTGGACTTGCCGGACCCGGTTGAGTTCACGCTGGATAACGGACTGCATGTGGTGGTGATAGAGGATCATCGCGCGCCGGTGGTGACGCAAATGGTCTGGTATCGCGTCGGTTCGGCCGATGACCCCGTGGGCCTGTCCGGCATGGCGCATTACGTCGAACACCTGATGTTCATGGCCACCGAAACGCGCGAGGAAGGCAGCTTCGACGCCACCTTGCGCGAACAGGGCGCACGCTACAACGCCTTCACCTCTTTCGATTTTACGGCATATTATCAGCGACTTGCCGTAGATCGGCTGGAGATCGCCATGGAGCTGGAGGCCGACCGCATGGTCAACCTGCGCCCGCATCTATCCACCTGGGAGCGAGAGCGCCATGTGATCCTGGAAGAACGCGGGCAGGTCCTGGAAAGCAGCCCGCAGCGGGTGCTTGGCGAACAGATGCGCGCCGCGCTGTTTCGTCAGCACCCTTACGGCATCCACCCGTTGGGATGGCGCCATGAGATGGAATTGCTGGACGCCGACAGCGCCGAGGCGTTCTACCAGCGCCATTACGGACCCAACAACGCCATCCTGATCCTGGCCGGCGCCGTGACCACCGATCAGGCGCGTGATCTGGCCGAACGCCACTTCGGCCCCATC
>SKHK01000195.1 GCA_007117005.1 Paracoccaceae bacterium | reverse complement strand
CCGAAACTGCCCGTGATCTCCAACCGCAGCGGAAAGCCGCTGACGGCAGAGCAGGCGCAAAGCCCGGATTACTGGGTCGATCACCTGCGCCAGACGGTGCGCTTTGCCGACGGGCTGGCCGCGCTGGCCGAAAGCGCAGACCGTATCTATATCGAAGTCGGCCCGGGCAAGGCCTTGTCCTCGCTGGCGCGGATGCAGGGCACGATCCCGGCGCAGCAGGTGCTGGCCGCACTGCGCCACCCCGATGAAGACATCGCCGACGATCTGTATCACATCGGCCTTCTTGGCCGGATCTGGGCATTGGGCGGCAGCTTCGACCGGGCGCAGCTTTGGGGCGAATCGCGCCGGCGCAGGGTGCCGCTGCCGACCTATCCTTTCCAGCGCAGCGACTATTTCATCCAGCCCGCCGCCGTAGAGGCCGCAAAAACGGTCAGCGAACCGATGCGGCTGGACGATATCGCCGACTGGGGCACGCGCCTGCACTGGCTGCCGCAGGGCGCGGCGCTGGATATCGATATCCAGACGGAACTGGGCGCGGCGCCGCTATCCTGGCTGATCTTTGCCGATGATGCGGGCACCGCCGCCCCGGTGATCGACCGGCTGCGCGGGGCCGGGCATGGCGTGCAGGTGGTGCGCGCAGGCGATGTGTTCCGCCGGTTGGATGACGGCTGGCAGATCGCGCCGGAACAGGGCCGGGCCGATTACGACCGGCTGGTGCAGGAGTTGATCGCGGCGGACGTCATGCCCGACCGGATCGCGCATTTCTGGCTGGCCGAGGGCAAACCCCGTCACCGCCCCGGATCAAGCCCTTTCCAGCATCATATGGAGCGCGGTTTCTACAGCCTGTTCTTTCTGGGTCAGGCGCTGGCGGATGAAGGGATCGCCGCACCCCTGCACGTGACCGTTGTCACCAGCGGCGCGGCGGCGGTGCGCGACCAGGCGCTGGCCTTCCCCGAAAAGGCCACCATCGCCGGGCCGGTGGGCGTGATCCCGCGCGAATTGCCCGGTGTGACGGTGGCCACGCTGGATATCGAACCCGTGACGCGCAACGCGCCCCTGGCCGTTGACGCCGTGCTGGAAGAGATGCTCGCCACCCCCGCCAACACCCGCGCCGCGCTGCGCGCCGGGCGACGGCTGGCGCAGGTGCTGCGGCCGCTGCCGCTGGAACCGGGCGCCGGGCCGGACATGCCGCAGGGTGCCGTATGGGTCATCACCGGCGGGTTCGGCGGCATCGGGCTGCGTCTGGCCGAGGAACTGCACCGCCGCCACGGCGCGAAACTGGCGCTGATCGCCCGCACGCCGCTGCCGCCGCGCGGTGACTGGGCACGGGTGAAAGCCGACCCCACAGACCCCCGCACACCGCGCATCGCCGCCGTCGAACGGCTGGAGGCGCTGGGCGCGCAGGTCACGGTCGCAGGCGCCGATGTCTGCAACATCGTGCAGATGCGCGAAGCGCTGGATCAGGTGCGCGCCACGCTTGGCCCCATCCACGGCGTGATCCACGCCGCCGGGCATATCGACGACGCCCCGCTGGCCGCCAAATCCCCCGCCGATGTGGACGCGGTGCTGGCGCCGAAACTGCACGGGCTGCGGGTGCTGGATCAGTTGCTGCCGGACGGGGCGATTGCGGAACTGATCCTGTTCTCCTCTACCTCCACCCTCACCACGCCGCTGGGCCAGGTCGATTATGTCGCCGCCAATGCCTATCTGAACGCCTTTGCGCAGTCCCGCGCGGGTGGCCAGACGCGGGTGATGGCGCTGGACTGGGGCATCTGGGCAGAAGTCGGCATGGCGGCCGAGGCGATGGCCGACCGGATGGGCACCCCGAAACCCGCGCCCCTGCAACCCGTCGATCTGCCGCTGCTGGCCGAAAGCGGGCAGGACGCGCGCCGCAACCGCCGCTTCACCGCGCGCTATAACACGGCGATGTGGCTGCTGGACGAACACCGCACCCGCGACGGCCGCGCGCTGGTGCCCGGCACCGGGATGCTGGAGATCGCCGCCCAGGCGCTGCGCGCGCAGGGCGAGGGCGGGGCGTTCGAGATACGCGACCTGATGTTCCTGCGCGCACTGGAAATCGACACCCCGCGCGACATCGCCGTAACGCTGGCGCGCAGCGAGGAAGGCTATGATTTCACCCTGCAATCGGCGGTCGAACATCAGGGCAGGCGCGGGTTCGTCACCCATGCGCAGGCCCGGCTGGTGCTGGGCCGGACCGATGCGGCGCCGGTCATCGACGCGGGCGCGATAGAGGCGCGCTGCACGCAGGCGGTGGAGAAAAGCGCCGATGGCCTGCCCGTGGCGCAAGAGGCGCATCTGGCCTTTGGCCCGCGCTGGCGGGTGCTGAACCAGCGCGGCTATGGCGAGGGCGAAGGGTTTGCCCGGCTGTCGCTGCCCGCCGCCTTCGGGGGCGAGGCGGGCGCCGGTCATGTGCTGCACCCCGCGCTGCTGGACATCGCCACCGGCTGGGCCATGCCCCTGGCGCCGGGCTATGACGCTGGCGCGCTGTGGGTGCCCGTATCCTACGAACGGGTGCAGGTGTTCGGCGCCCTGCCCGCTCAGATCGTCAGCTGGGTGCGCGCGGTACCCTGCGAGGCCGGTTTCGCGCGCTTCGACATCACGCTGGCAGCACCGGATGGCACGGTCTGCGCTGAAATCACCGGCTTTTCCATGAAACGGCTGGCCCAGGGACTGGCCGCGCCAGCGCCCTTCCTGCCCGGTGAAATCGCCCATGACGACGGCCCGGCACAGGCCGGGCGCGACCTGAACGAAGCCGAGGCGCGGCTGGCGCGGAACTTGGGCATGGGCATCCGCCCGGACGAGGGGGCGGAAGCCTTTTTCCGCGCACGGGCGACGGGGCAGGCGGTTGCGGTGGTCTCGTCCATCTCGCTGCCCGAGCTTATCGCCGAGGCCGAGACCAGCGTGGTGGAGGAACCCGGCGAGGGGCAAAGCTTCGACCGGCCGGATCTGGACAGCGCCTATATCGCCCCGCGCAACGAGATCGAGGCGCGGCTGGTGGGCTTCTGGGAGGAACTGCTGGGCGTTGGCGGCGTGGGGGTGGAGGATTCCTTCTTCGACCTCGGCGGGCATTCGCTGATCGCGGTGCGGTTGTTTGCCAAGATCAAGAAGGCGTTTGCAGTGGAGTTCCCCATCTCGGTCCTGTTCGAGGCGCCGACGATCGCCGCCTGCGCCGCAATGATCGCCGAACGCACCGGGATAGACACCAACACAGACACCGGCGCCCCCGACAGTGACGCCCCGGCGAAACCCGCCCGGCGGTTCGAGTTCCTGGTGCCCATGCATCAGGGCGAGGGAGGGCCGAAAACGCCCTTCTTCCTGGTCGCCGGCATGTTCGGCAATGTGCTGAACCTGCGCCATCTGGCCGGGCTGCTGGGCCGGGACCGCCCCTTCTACGGG
>SKHK01000204.1 GCA_007117005.1 Paracoccaceae bacterium | reverse complement strand
TCATTGCCGATGACATGCTCGCCGATGGTCACACTCATGCGATCCCCTCGCGTTTCAGAACGGCCTCGATCCGGGGCACGTCTTCGGGGTTGTTGAGTTCCCAGAATTCCCGCCCGCGCGCATCGACCGGCACGCAGGTCACGGGCAGGCCATTGAAAAGAAAGCGCAACTGCTCCAGCCCCTCCAGGTTTTCCAGAGCGCAGGGCCCGGCGGCCATATAGGCGGCAAGGGCCTCGGGCGTGTAGGCATAGACGCCCACATGGTGAAAGCCGGGCACCGTTTCATCCGCGCCATAGCGCCGGCCGGTATAGGGCAGCACCTCTTTCGAGAAGTAGAGAGCCCGGCCCTGCGCATCCATCACCGCCGTGGTGCCGCCCACGCGGCCGGCGGCGCGGTCGTCCAGAAAGCGGGCATGCATGTCGCCCGTCAGGCGCAGCACCGGCGTGGCCATCTGCGCGCCGGCCGCCACCGCGTCGATCAGCGCGGTGACGAACCAGGACGGCGTCAGCGGCGCGTCGCCCTGCAGGTTGACCACCACGCGGGGGCTGATCCCCAGCCGGGCGATGGCATCGGCGCAGCGTTCGGTGCCATTGGCGCAGGCGGGATCGGTCATCACCACCTGCGCGCCGAAACCCTGCGCGGCGGCCTGTATACGGTCGTCATCGGTGGCGACATAGACCGCATCCACCCCCGGCACGGCGCAGGCCGCGCGCCAGGCACGTTCGATCAGGCTGCGGCTTTCCCCCGTCGCCCCGCGCAGGCCGGCCAGCGGCTTGCCCGGATACCGGCTGGAGGCATAGCGCGCCGGGATCAGGATGACGGTCTGCGGCCCGGCGCCCATCACACCACCCCCGCGCGCAGGCAGTCATGCAGCCGCACCATGCCGACGATGGTGCCATCGGCCTGCGTGACGCATAGCGCATTGACCTTGGCGCGGTTCATCACGCCCACGGCCTCTGACACCAGCGCGTCCGGCGCGATGGTCTTTGGGTTGCGGGTGGCGACCTCGCCCGCCGCGCAGGCCAGCAGACCGTCCATCTTTCGCCGCAGGTCGCCATCGGTGATGATGCCGCTCAACCGCCCCTGCACGGCGACCAGCGCCACGCCGTAGCCCGCGCCGGACATGCGCACCAGCACATCGGGCATCGCCGTATCCTCGGCCACCAGCGGCAGGGCGGCGCCGGTATGCATGATCTCGGCCACGCGCATCAGCTGCGCACCCAGCTTGCCGCCCGGGTGGAACAGGCGAAAGCTCTCGGGCTCGAACCCCCGGCGGCGCATCACCGCCACGGCCAGCGCATCGCCCAGCGCCAGGCTGGCGGTGGTCGATGTGGTGGGCGCCATGCCGATGGCGCAGGCTTCCGGCGCATCGGGCAGCGCAAGGGTGAAATCGGCGCTTTTGCCCAGCGTGCTGTCCGGCACGCGGGTAATGGCGATCAGCGGGATGGCAAAGCGGCGGGTATAGGCGATGAGGTCGCTCAATTCGCGCGTCTCGCCGGAATTCGACAAGAGGATCACGCAGTCGCGCGCGCCGATCATGCCCAGATCGCCGTGGCTGGCCTCGGCGGCGTGGACGAAATGCGCGGGCGTCCCGGTGGAGGCAAAGGTGGAGGCGATCTTTCGCCCGACATGGCCGGACTTGCCGATGCCGGCAACGATCAGCCGCCCCTGGCTGGCCAGAATGGCCGTGACCGCGCGCACGAAGCTCTCGCCCAGCGCGTCGGCCATGCTGTCCAGCGCGCGCGCCTCGGTGCGCAGCACGGCGCGGCCGCTTTCCAGCACCGGATCGACGGCGTGATCGCTGTCACGAAGGGGTTGAGACGTCACGCGGGCCACCCATTCCTTCAGGCGCCTTGCCTGTGGCGGTGGGATACAGGCAAAGCCGCGCGCAAGTCAACGCGAGGGGGGCGGGAAGGGCGCGCGCACCGCCGCCTCGCAGGCCCGCGCCAGGGCCTTTCGGTCACCGGCCTGTGCGGGGGTGACGGGCGGGTGAAAGATCACCTGCACCGCCCCGCCCCCCGGCGCGGCCGCCGTGGCCAGCAGATGCGGAAAGAACGCCATCTCGCCCCACCAGCCATAGTGGCGCGGATCGGCGCCTGGCGGCGCGGTATAGACCAGGCTGACCGGCTGCACATGCAGGATATCGGCTAGGCCGGCGGTGAAGAACGCGGCGAAGAGCGTGGGCTTGAAAGGCAGCACGCGCAGCCCGTCGGTCGAGGTGCCCTCGGGGAAGAAACACAGGTGATGGCCGGCGCGCAGGCGGGCCTCGAATATCTCCTTCTGCAGGCGCGCGTCGCGCGCGTTGCGGTTGATGAAGACGGTGCCGGTGGCGCGGGCCAGCCAGCCGATGCCGGGCCAGCCCGCGACCTCGGACTTGGCGACGAAATAGACCCGCTGCAGGGCGTTGAGTACAAAGATATCGACCCAGCCCACATGGTTGGCCACCATCGCGCCGCGCCCGCGCATCGGCTGGCCGCGCGCGCGCAGCCGAAGGCCCAGGACGGCCAGCACCACGCAGCACACGCCCTGGGTGATGAAGGGCGTGACCGGGCGGCGCAGTCCGCAAAGCGGGCGTTCCACCAGCCGCAGCGCCAGCAGCAGCGCCAGCCCGCCAAAGACGACCAGCGCCATGACCGGCAGGCGCCAGGCCAGGCGCAATCCGCCCGCCAGCCTGCCCGTCAGACCCCGGCGCGGTGGTGCAGGCGGCGGGTCCGGCGATTGCCAGCCGCCGGGCGTGCCGGCTGCGGCTGGCGCGTCATTCATGACCACGTTTCCCGGCCTTGCGCCGGTAGAACCCGGCATGTTTCTGCGACATCGCGGCAGTGTCCATCACCATACAGATATCGATGGTGTTGAACGGGTGATCGATAAAAGCGCCGTCGCCCACAAAGCCCCCCAGCCGCAGATAGGCGCGTATCAGCGCCGGGATGGCGGCCTTCGCGGCGGCGGCGTCCAGCGCCTGAGGCGGGATCAGGTCCATGGGGTGGTGGCAGGTCGGCAGGGCCCGCGGGCGCAGCGCGGCGGGGGCCAGGTGGTGGTGGTGCAGGTAGCTGAGCGCCTGCGCGTGGCGCGCGGGGTCGGTGCCGGGGAAAGAGGCCACGCCGAACATGATCTCGATATCACGCGCCAGCACATAGTCCGCCAGCCCCTGCCACAACAGCAGCATCGCCGCCCCGCGTCGATAATCCGGATGCACGCAGGACCGGCTCAGTTCCACCAGCCTTCGCCCGGAGCGGCGCAAGGGGCCCAGGTCGTATTCGCTGTCGCCATAGAACCGGCCCAGCGCAGCGGCGGCATTGTCGGTCAGCAGACGGTAGACCCCCACAACCGGCGCCGGCCCGCGCCCCGCGCCCGTGCCCGCGCGGCGCTGATCGATCAGCAACAGATGGTCAAAGGCGGCGTCATCGGGGTCGGCCTCCAGCCCGGCGGCGTGGTCGATGCCGGG
>SKHK01000031.1 GCA_007117005.1 Paracoccaceae bacterium | reverse complement strand
TATATGGATTGCGTCTCGGGTCCATCAGGTCGTCCAGCTTGCTACCTGATGTTCTAGAAATTATAGAGTTTAGTTGCAACCCAACTAATTTCTCTAACTTCTGTCAGGTTGCGCGATGGACGACAAGATATCAGCCCCCACGCCGATGATGGCACAATATCTGGAGATCAAGGCGCAGCACGCGGATGCGCTGCTGTTCTACCGGATGGGCGACTTCTACGAGATGTTCTTTGACGATGCCGTGGCAGCGGCAGCAGCGCTGGACATCGCGCTGACCAAGCGCGGCCAGCATCAGGGCGCCGATATCCCCATGTGCGGCGTGCCCGTCCATTCCGCCGAGGGCTATCTGCTGACGCTGATCCGAAAAGGCTTTCGCGTCGCCATTGCCGAGCAGCTGGAAGACCCGGCAGAGGCGAAAAAACGCGGGCACAAGGCCGTGGTGCGGCGCGATGTGGTGCGGCTGGTCACGCCCGGCACATTGACCGAGGACAGCCTGCTGGAACCCCGGCGGCACAACTATCTGGCCGCCTTTGCCGATATCCGCGGCGAGGGGGCGCTGGCCTGGGCGGATATCTCCACCGGCGAACTGCGGGTGATGGCCTGCCCGCGCGTGCGGCTGGCGCCGGAACTGGCGCGGCTGGGGGCGCGGGAATTGCTGGTGTTGGAAGAGGATGAACCCGGCTTGCGTGACCTTGCCACAGAGAACGCGCTGGCGCTGACCGGGCTGGCACGCGCGCAGTTCGATTCCACCCGCGCGCGCCAGCGGTTATGCGCGCTGTTCGGCGTGGATACGCTGGACGGCTTTGGCACGTTCGAACGCGCGGAGTTGGCTGCCCTTGGCGCGCTGGAGGCCTATCTGGACCTGACCCAGCGCGGACAGATGCCGCTGCTGCGTCCCCCGGTGCGCGAAAGCGCGGGCGCGGCGATGCAGATCGACGCCGCCACCCGGCGCAATCTGGAACTGACGCAGGCCATGGCCGGCGGGCGCGAAGGCTCGCTGCTGGCGGCGGTGGACATGACCGTGACGGCGGGCGGCGGGCGGCAGCTGGAACGGCGCATCGCGGCGCCATCATGCGATCCGGGTCAGGTGCAGACGCGGCTGGGGGCGGTTGCGCAACTGGTCGGCGATGACTGCCTGCGCGGCGATCTGCGCGAGGCGCTGCACGCAGTGCCCGATATCGACCGTGCGCTGTCGCGGCTGGCGCTGGACCGGGGCGGGCCGCGGGACCTGGGCGTGCTGCGCGCGGGCCTGCAGGCGGCGGGGCACCTGGCAGACCGGCTGGGGGCCGAGGGCGACCTGGCTGCGGTTCTTGCCGAGGCTGGCACGGCCTTGCAGGGTCACGACGCCCTTGCAGACCGGCTGGACGGTGCGCTGGTGGCCGAACCACCGCTGCTGGCGCGCGATGGCGGGTTCATCGCGGCCGGTGTGGATGATGACCTGGACGAGGCCCGCCGCCTGCGCGACGAAGGCCGCGGCGTAATTGCCGAGATGCAGGCGCGCTATGCGCGGGAAACCGGCATCCAGTCGATGAAGATCAAGCATAACAACGTGCTGGGCTATTTCATCGAGGTCACGGCCACCCACGCCGCAAAGATGCTCGCCCCGCCTCTGTCAGAGCAGTTCATCCACCGCCAGACCACGGCGAACGCCACGCGCTTCACCACGCTGGAGCTGTCAGAGATGGAGACCCGCATCCTGAACGCGGGCGGGCGGGCACAGGAAATCGAACTGCGGCTATTCTCGGAATTGCGCGCGGCGGTGCTGGACCAGGCCCCGGCGATCCATCAGGCCGCGCGCGCGCTGGCGGAACTGGATGTGCAGGCGGGGCTGGCGGAACTGGCCCGCGCGCGGGACTGGTGCCGGCCGGTGGTCGATGACAGCCGCGCCTTTGCCATCGATGCCGGCCGCCACCCGGTTGTCGAACGCGCGCTGATGCGCGAGGGGGGCAGCTTTGTCGCCAATGACGCCGACCTGACGCCGGATGGCGACAGCGCGGCGGTCTGGCTGGTCACGGGGCCGAACATGGCCGGCAAATCCACCTTCCTGCGCCAGAACGCGCTGATTGCGCTATTGGCGCAGGCGGGCAGCTTCGTGCCCGCGCGGGCGGCGCATATCGGGCTGGTGGGGCAGTTGTTCAGCCGCGTCGGCGCCTCGGACGATCTGGCGCGCGGACGGTCGACCTTCATGGTCGAGATGGTGGAAACCGCGGCGATCCTGAATCAGGCGGGCGACCGCGCGCTGGTGATCCTGGACGAGATCGGCCGCGGCACCGCCACCTGGGACGGGCTGTCCATCGCCTGGGCGGTGCTGGAGCATCTGCATGACGTGAACCGCTGCCGGGCGCTGTTCGCCACGCATTACCACGAAATGACGGCGCTGGCCGAACGCCTGGATGGGGTGCAGAACGCCACCGTCACGGTGCGCGAATGGCAAGGCGATGTGGTGTTCCTGCACGAGGTACGGCGCGGCGCGGCGGATCGGTCCTATGGCGTGCAGGTCGCCCGTCTGGCGGGCCTGCCGGAGGCGGTGATCGCCCGCGCGCGGGATCTGCTGGAACGGCTGGAAAAAGGCGCCGAGGGCCAGCCCGGCGCGCGCGCCCTGATCGAGGACCTGCCACTTTTCGCCGCCAGCCCACCACCCGCGCCAAAACCAAAAGCGCCCGCGCTGTCGCCAGCCGCGGCGCAAGTTCTGAACCGGCTGCGCAGCGCCCAGCCCGACGTCCTGACCCCACGCGAAGCGCTGGCCCTGCTCTACGAGATCGACGAGACGCTGAAGGGCGAGGGCTAGTCCCTCTGCCTGTTAATCGGCCTTCGCGCAGACCCCCACCTGGGCGGGGCGCAGAAGCTGTTCATGCAGCCGGAAGCCCTCGGCCAATACCTGAATGACCTGGCCGGGCTGGAGTTGTGGCACCGGGGCCTCGAACATGGCCTCATGCAGATGCGGGTCAAAGGCATCACCCGGTTGCGGCGACACCCGTTCCACCCCGTGTTTGCCCAGAATCGACAGCAGTTCGCGCATGGTCAGTTCGACCCCGTCCACCAGACCCTTTGCCTGGGCGCGGGTCTGTTCGTCAGCCGCGCCCAGCGCGCGGGCCAGGTTGTCATGCACCGGAAGCAGGTCACGAGCCAGTTTCGAGCCGCCGTAAAGCGCCGCGTCGCGCCGGTCCTTCTCGGCCCGTTTGCGCGTGTTCTCCAGATCGGCAAGCGCCCGCATCAGACGGTCGCGCATTTCGGCGCGCTCGACCTCGAAGGCGGCCAGAACTTCTTCCAGCGCAGGGCCGCCGCCATCCGCAGCCGCGCCGTTCTCCACCACCGGCTCCCCTGCCAGGGGCGCGGTGTCGTCACCCTGCGGCGCCTCGTTCAATTCCTCAGCCTGTGTCTGCGCGGTGTTCTGGTGCGGCTGTGCCATCTGATCCTCTTGTCATTCCGACGCCCGCCCACTGAGCAT
>SKHK01000249.1 GCA_007117005.1 Paracoccaceae bacterium | reverse complement strand
TCGCGGTGGCGCAGGTCGAGCAGCCGGGGCTGCGCGGCCGGATCCCCGGCGATCTGACCCTGCGCTGGATCCGTGCGGATCGCGCGCTGGTCGCTGACAGCTGGGAAGCGGTGGATGTGCCGATGTCGGAGGCCAGCGAGGCCTACGAGGTCGAGATCCTGGGGCCCGACGGGGCCAGCGTGACCCGGGTGCTGAGCACGACCCAGCCGCAGGCGCTCTACAGCGCGGCGGATCAGATCGCGGATCGTGGCGCGCTCCTGGGGCCCGGGGACAGCCTCACCATCCGGGTGTTTCAGCTCTCTGCGCTGCTGGGGCGCGGGGCGCCGCGCATGATCACGCTCGATTTCTGAAGGAGACCCCCCATGGTTGAGACCAGCCCCCGGCTTTTGCTGCCCTATCTGCAAGCGGCCCAAGCCCAGAAGCATGTCACCCATAACGAAGCCCTGCGCCGCCTCGACGGGCTTGTGAACCTCACTGTCGAGGATCGCAGCCGCAGCGCCCCACCTGCAAACCCGGTCGAGGGCGCGGCCTATCTGGTGGCGGCCGGGGCCACGGGCCTCTGGGCCGGATGGTCCGGCGATATCGCGCTGCGCGCAGATGGCGCCTGGCTGCGGCTGCCCGCGCGCGTGGGCTGGCGCGTCTGGGTCCTCGCGGAACAGGTCATGCTGGTGCGCCTTGGCTCAGGCTGGGTCACGCTTGATGCGGCCATGGGGCTTGTGGCCCGCGGCCCCAGCGTCGATCTGGCTGAGGGGCTCCTTGGCAGCCGGACGCGGGCGGGCGTGGTCGAGGCCACAGTGACCGGGCTCTCGGGCAGCAGCGTGACCACCGCGCTGAGCATTCCCGCGGGCGCGCTGGTGATCGGGGTCTCGGCGCGTGTCACCACCGCGCTTACCGGTGCGACCGGCTTTGCGCTCGGGACTGCTGCCGAGCCTGCGGCTTTTGGCGCGGGCTTTGGCACAGCGCTCGGCGTGCTGGCAGAGATGCCCATCGTGCCGCGCGCATTTGCGCTGGCAACGCCCGTGCGGGTCTCGGCCGAGGGCGGGAGTTTTACCGGCGGGGCCATGCGCCTGGCCTGTCACACCCTGTCGATCGGAGCCCCGGCATGAGCGATCCCACAGAGAACGGTCTTCTGGCCGCCACCGCGGCGGCCTTCCGCGATCATGGTCTGACCGCGGCCATCACCGCCCTGATCGGTGGGTTTCTGGCGCTGATCGCGGCCATCACGCGCCGCGCCTTCACCAATGAAGCCCTCCTCCAGCGGCTCGATCGCGAGCTCACCGCAGAGCGTGCGCGCCTTGACGCCCAGCGCGCTGAGGATCGCAAGGCCGATGCCGCCCGGCTCGACCGCATCGAGACCGATATTCGCACGGTCCGCGATCTTCTCTTCTCGGCCTTCCAGCGCGGCCAGGGGCCGCCTGACTGAGGCGAAACGTCCTCACACCGATCTGCTGCAGCGTATCGCGCGCTGCCTCCCTCCGCCCGTCGCCTATCGCGGCGGGTTTTGTCATTCGAAAGGACCCCCCAATGTCTGATCCCATCCGAAGCTTCCGCCATCACCGCGACGTGCCCGAAAGCCTCTGGCGCTGGAAGAACTTCTCGCCCGCCGAGATCGCCTGTCGTGGGACCGGCCAGCTCAAGCTGCACCCGGAAGCCCTCGACAAGCTGCAGGCGCTCCGCGACCGCCTCGGCAAGCCGCTGATCGTCCGCTCGGCCTATCGCTCGCCCGAGCACAACCGCAATGTCGGCGGCGCCCCGCGCTCGAAACACATGGACGGCACGGCGTTTGACATCGCCATGTCGAACCATGATCCGGTGGCCTTTGAGGCTGCGGCGCGCGAGGTCGGGTTTCTGGGGTTTGGGTTTTATCCGCGCTCCGGGTTCATCCATATCGATCTGGGGCCTGCGCGGACCTGGGGAGAGCGGTTTCCGGTGCGGGCGGTGGCGTTTGCGCAGGAGGCTCCGCCTGCGCGCGAGGCCATCGCGCAAAGCCGGACACTGAAGGGGACCGGGGCTGCGGGGGTCGCGACTGTCGGTGCCGCTGGTGTCGAGGTTGCGCAGGAGGTGCTGGCCGAGGCGCAGGGCGCCGTCCTGCCACTGGTGCCGCATCTCGACACGCTGCGCTGGCTGTTCATCGCACTGGCACTGGGCGGAATTGCCGTCGCCGTCTGGGCGCGGATGGACGACTGGAAGAAGGGCCTGCGCTGATGTGGGCAAGCCTTGTGGTCGGGTTGATGGCCCGGCCATGGGCGCGGCGGGTGGCGGGTGCCGCCCTCGTCGCGCTCACCATCGCCTTGTTCATTCTCAACCTACGTCGATCAGGCGAACGCGCAGGCCGCGCCGCCGAACGCCTCGATCAGTTGGAGCAAACCAATGCCATCCACCGGCAGATGCTGGACGCCGCCGCACGCCGCCCTCGCAGCCGCGACGATCTTCTTGAACGCCTGCGCCGGGGTGAGTTCTGACGCTCTGCGCAGCGCATGTCCGCCGGTGGTGGAATATACTCGGGCGGAACAGCTGCGCGTAGCAAGCGAGGTCTCGGCATTGCCAGAGGGGTCGCTGATCTCCGACTGGCTAGCGGATTATGCGGTCCTCCGCGATCAAACGCGGGCCTGTCGGTGAGTGACGGGCCAGGCCATCGCCCGAAAGCACCGAATGCCTCGACCAAAGCAGCATGCCCGGCACGTTTCACGGGTTAACTTCTTCAAAAAAGCCACAGCAAGTCGCTGCACCACCAGAATGGCACCTCGAATGCGCCGTGTCGCGTTCTGAAATGGACACAATTGTGCATCTGACCCGTAGCCAGATCAGCCGAGCCAACCCGGACAAGAATGGACATAACTACACGCTGCATGACCTGTCGCCCCGCTTCGCACAGAGGATGCGTGGTATCCGGCCCAGAGCGGAAACGCATGCCATTGCGCAACGGTTTCCAAAGCCGGCTTTCCGCCCCCATATGGGACAGCGGCCGAATCGAAACGTTTGCTCATTTGGATAACGCGATGTCCTTGTGCGTCAGGACTTGCGTCTATTCGCGCCAATCAGAAGCAGGTCGCGCGATTGCCTCTGCTGCCCGCCCCCCCTCTAATCACAGTAAAACAGGAGGGGTACAGATGCTGCAAACCGAAAACAGATTGAGCGCGGAAAACTCTGTTGAGGTGCTGGATCCCGTCTGGATCCATATGCGCGATGGTACCCGGCTTGCAGCGCGTATCTGGATGCCTGAATCCGCGCGGCTTTCACCTGCACCTGTGGTGCTTGAATACCTTCCCTATCGCAGGCGCGATGGAACCCTGCCTAGGGACGAGCTGACCCATGCATGGCTGGCGCGCCAAGGATATGTCGGTGTTCGCGTCGATATTCGCGGCAATGGCGATTCTGACGGCCATATGAGCGACGAATATTCCGAAGCGGAACTGGATGACGGCGTGCAGGTCATTGAATGGCTGGCGGCAC
>SKHK01000060.1 GCA_007117005.1 Paracoccaceae bacterium | reverse complement strand
GTTTTTCGGGTTCGGGGCGCCCTGCGACGCGACTGAGCCCTCGGATCAGGGCGTCGAACTGCCCCTCTTTCATCGTGTCGATGCGGCCGAGGTTTGCGACCACACGAACACGCGGCTTTCCCTCGTCGTTGCGATACGACTCCATAATCTGGAGGTAGCTTCGGCCGCCGTTGCTCGTGATCCGCGTAAACATGTAAAGTACGATATCACATAAGAATACTTCTTAACAACACTTTATACATATCGGCATGTAACTACACAGGTCCGGGCCTGCGAGGGGGCTAACCGCTTGAAATCACACAGCACACACCCGCGAAAACACCAGATTCAGTGGCTCAATTGCCGAACTTGGGCGAACCGGAAGCCGTGGAAGCCGATCTGTTGGGAACTGGGCATCAGTCGCGCCACCGCAAACCGGCGCTGGCAGTATGGCATCGCTGTGATCGTCTGGCGCCTGAATGGGAAGAGAGTACCATTGAAACGGTCGATGGATTTCGTGGTCTCGCAAGCATCAGTCGCTAGGGCCTGAAGGCACAGGGCTATTCAGTGAAGGCCCCGAAGTGCAGCGGATAGTCACCCTCGGCTTCCTCACCCCGCCGCAGTATATCGATCAGCACGCTGAATTCGTAATCCGCCTGCGTACCCTTCCATCGATTGGCGAACCAACAAGTCAGTTGGATGTTGTCGGGCGAATAGTGGCCTGCACTGTCTTTCCTGTCGATGGACGCCACCAATTCCGTTACAGGACGCCCTTTCTGAGGCAGCAGCATAGGTAACCGTGTCAGCGCGCATTGTCCGTTCTGCTCCTCCCAGGCCTTGCACAGGAAGTCATAGAACGCTTCCATAGAAGAGAACCCGAAGAGTTCCTTGTTCTTCACCACCCGCTCGACCGATTGCCCGTTGGCATTGCCAACGCGGCTGATCACACCTTGAGCGAGGCCGATCATAGCTGTCTTGAGATCTCCTGGCCGCTTCATGCCTTGCTGCCGCATCTGCTCGATTTTTTGCGGCAAACGCACCAACAGCCAGAGATAGGAATGCGCATCGATCAGACGGACGTCCTTGATTCCAAGCCAGTCGGTCAAACCAGCCTGGACAGAGCGCACTGCCGCGATGAAATCTTGGTAGTTTGACCAAGAGCATCGCCCGGTGGTCCGAACCTCAATTGCAAGCTGATCAAAAGCTTTATCAAAAGTGGTTGTGCCGATCGGCAAGAATCGACTGTCGTCAAAAACAAAAAACAGGTACGCGATTAAGCTGTAGCGACGACCGATCAGATCGACGAGATCTTCAAGCACTACGGCAGGCTCGCGCTGCTCTCGAAAAAGGTCGAAAACGTGGCGCTCAAACTTCTGCCTTGCGGGACCGGTTCCAAGTTCACCGCGAAGCCAACTTGTTTCGCTGGGCTGATTATACCGCGGCTCCCACGGAACAAGGTTATTTCTCAGGTCTTGGTTTTCCTTGATCTCAATCGCATTGATTATGTTGGCCAGTATCCTGCCACTGCCGATGTCGTCAGCAGTCCAAGCTTCTGCATTTAGGCGTTTGAGAGCGATTCGTCGAATGGCTGGCTTGTAGCTCTCCCATTGCGCTGGAACACCAGCCGAAAACGACACGAACTCGCTTCCGTTATACGCTTGCAGGTCGGCATTGAACTTTTTGAAAGCTTTGATGAACAAACTCTGATCCAGCTCTTCCATCTCCCGCGAATTCCTCTTTTTCAAACGTTATCGGTTTGGCACCCGCAGCCAACCCGCACCTCGCTCGGGATGAGACAATTTCGTGCGAGACACCTGACAGCGAGACGAATCGCCTCGTGGGCGCTATGGATATCGGTATACTCGGGGTGGTGCGCGAGGTCGAACCCATGCTGATCGCGGGCTGGATACCCCGGTGGACCCCGGGGTCCAGTACGGAATCCAGTCGGAGTCCAGTGGTGGTCGGGAATGGTCGAAATTCAGGCTTGAGTGAGGGGGATCTGCCCACCGCTTGCCCCATCGAAAACCTTCTCTGAGAGGAGTTTGGAGACGGTTTTTTCGGTGCAAGTGGTGTGCGCTTGACCGGAAAAACTCTCTCCGCCAGCCGCTAAGTTGTTGTTTTTATGGTTCCTTTCTGTGCACTTCGTATGCTGGGGGGCGTGGCGCGCAATTTCGCTAGCGTCAGGGCGATTTTTTTGGGAGTCCACCCGCGCTCGGAATCCACCCCTGATCGCATGAAAGCTTCGTAAAATCAGCACACTAGCTGGACCCCGCAGGTGGATACCTGCTGGACCCTGGAGTCCAGTCGGGAAGCCACCAACGGGGTCCGGCAGCGGAGTCCTCTCGGGGAGCCCATTCGGCGACAGTACCTCCCAGACCTGTCGCCGAACATGCTTCAACTGAAGCACCTTGATGCGATCGCGATTTGCGCGCCACGCGATGCATCTCCCTCCCTTCGCGCCGGCGGTGGGACACAAGCGCGACTGCGCATTATACCACAGCTTTGTGCCCGCTCGGCGCACTCAAAAGATAGGACAGCAACCATGACCCTCGCCTTCGCCCCTGAGCGGATCGAGCACTTGCCGCTGTCGCGCCTGCAGCCTTATGCCAAGAACGCGAAGATGCATGGAGCGGACCAGGTTGCGAAGATTGCCGCCAGCATGGCCGAATTCGGCTGGACCGTGCCGTGCCTTGTGGCTGAGGACGGCGAGTTGATCGCGGGCCATGGGCGCGTGCTGGCTGCCACGCAGCTGGGGCTGACGGAAGCCCCGGTCATCGTGCTCGAACATCTGACCGAGGCGCAGCGGCGGGCCTATCGCATCGCGGACAACAAGCTCACCGAACTCGGCACCTGGGATGAAGCGCTACTGTCGGCGGAACTGAACGAGTTGCTGGCCGAGGATTTCGACCTGTCACTGGTCGGCTTCTCCGACGGCGAACTCGACAAACTGCTGGCCTTCGTGCCGGAGGGCGAAGGCGAGGATGGTGCTGGCGCGGGTGGCACAGTGCCGCCGGTTGTCATCCCCGAACCACCGCGCAATCCGGCGTCGCGGACGGGTGATCTCTGGGTTCTTGGGGATCACCGACTGCTCTGTGGCGACAGCACGAACCACGACGATGTGCGCCGCCTGATGAATGGCGAGCGGGCGGTGCTATTCGCGACCGATCCGCCGTACCTCGTCGACTATGACGGCTCGAACCATCCGACCCGCAACAAGGACTGGTCGCAGTCCTACGGCGTGACCTGGGACGACAGCAGCCAAGGGGCGGAACTCTACGACGGCTTCATTTCTGCAGCCGTGGCCGAAGCGATCACCGAGGATGCCGCATGGTATTGCTGGCACGCCTCGCGCCGCCAGGCGATGCTCGAGGCCTGCTGGGAAAAGGCCGGAGCGTTTGTGCATCAGCAGATCATCTGGGTGAAGGACCGGGGCGTTCTCACTCGCTCGCACTACCTCTGGAAGCACGAGCCCTGCTTCATGGGCTGGC